>JADGBC010000120.1 GCA_015231705.1 Desulfamplus sp.
TCTTGATCCTGCTTCTCGCAGAAGATTGATTAATCTGCTAAAGACCTTTACTCATACCAAAATTATCGCCACTCACGATCTTGATATGGTACTTGAACTTTGCGGACGAACGATTGTCCTAAACAAAGGAGAAATAGTTGCTGATGGTCTAACAAAAGATCTTTTTCTGGATGAAAAACTTTTAGCCATTAGCGGTCTTGAAAAACCCCTGACTATGCAGGGGTGTCCTGTCTGTTCAAAAGGGACAAACCCTATTTGTTGCTGATTCTGATATTGATAATTTTATAACTATCACCGGCGGAAAACTTACCACATATCGGCTCATGGCTGAAAAAACATCTGATCTTGTGTGTGCCAAAATTGGAAATACAAATCCATGTCTTACCCGTATCAGAGCACTTCCATCTACTATGGAAGGCAAATGGACAGAGCCTGGAATTGCACCTAAACGGTGGATTCACAAGTCACATGATGCAAAGGATAAAGTTTTGTGTGAGTGTGAGATGATCTCCGAAAAAACTATTGATGATATAGTCTGTGAGCTCAAAAAGAATAATGAACCACCCAATCTTTTGAACATTGGGAAAAGAAGCCGTCTGGGAAAAGGGCCTTGTCAAGGGGCATTCTGCAGTGTCAGGGTACTTGCACATATGTATGATAAAGACGCACTCTCAGGAGATCATGGGGTAGGGGATATCAAGGCATTTTTAAATGAGCGATGGAAGGGACAGCGTCCAATATTCTGGGGAGATCAATTAGTTCAAGCGGAGTTAACAGAGGCAATGCACAGTGGCTTTTTTGATCTTGAACTTGTTGACTCAAAGAGTTCTAATCCCGAGATTTCAGGTTCAGGAATGGCTGGCCTTGAAGTTACACATATGAATATAGATGCAAAAAAGGGGCCTGATAATGGAAAATAGTAACACTCTTCCCGTTATAAAAACTGATCTTACTGTCATAGGTGCGGGCATGGCTGGTTTGTCAGCCGCTATATTTGCTCTGAACCGTGGAATTTCAACTGTGATAACCGGAAAAAGAAGCTCCATGAATTTTGCTACAGGTCTTATGGATCTTATGGGGGTACATCCATCAGGCAATGAGTGGGATAATCCATGGGAAGCTATTGATATGGCAAAAAAAGATATCCCAGGTCACCCTTATTGTGCTGTAAAAAACGAGGATATTCGCCAGGGCATTCACGAAATTGTTGATTTTCTCAAAATGCAGGGACTCTCCTACAAGATGAAAGAGCATGAAAATGTCAATGTTATCACATCTCTTGGCACTGTAAAGAAAAGCTATGTTATTCCTGAGTCCATGTGGAACGGAGTGTCAGCTCTGGAAAACAGATCTCCATCACTGATTATTGATTTTGCAGGCATGAAAATCTACAGTGCAAAACAGATTGTATCCACACTCTCTGGAATCTGGCCACAACTTCAATCTGCCAGGATAGACTTTCCAGGCATGGAGAAACTCGAAGAGGTCTATCCTGAACATATTGCCAGGGCTCTTGATGTTGAAGTGAACCGTCTAAGACTTGTAGATCTTATAAAACCTCTTCTTAATCAATACTCTTCTGGCAAGGCAGATCTTTCGAAAAACAATGGGCAGAATCAGATTCAGTATCTGGGATTTCCTGCTCTGCTTGGCATGTACAAATCAAGTGAAACCATCAGACAGTTAGAAAAACTTCTGGGTATTCCTGTTTTTGAGATACCCACCCCTCCTGTTTCAGTTCCGGGCATAAGACTGTATGAGGCACTTACTCAGGGTCTTGAAAAGAACAGCAATTTGACGTTTGTTCCTGAAATGGTTAAGAGCGTAGAGCCACTTGAAGATGGAAGTTTCAGAATATTGGCAGGCTCAATAAGTGATAGTTCAGGCGGGATTCCAGTTCCTTACATTATAGATAGTGGCAAGAAGAACCAAATAGCAGATGGACTTCATAAGGGAATAGATGCTGGAAAGCAGAAAATAGTAGAATCTAAGGCCATTATCCTTGCCACTGGTCGCTTTATGGGAAAAGGACTTACAGCAAAAAGAACAGGTATCCGTGAATCGCTGTTTGATCTTCCTGTAAGTCAGCCCTTGGAACGTGAATTGTGGCACCATAAAGACCTTTTTCATCCACATGGACATCCTGTCAACAGAGCCGGAATTGAGACAGATACAATGATGCGTCCTCTGACGCGTTCCGGAACTCCTTTTGCTGAAAACATCTTTGCATCAGGTTCCATTCTTGCCAATAGCGACTGGACACGCATGAAATGTGGATCAGGGGTTGCCATTGCCACAGCATTTGCTTCGGTGAAATCTGTTCAGTCCATTCTGGGCTGAATATCTTGATCTGAAAAAAATGCTCTCTTCCTGTAGGCACCACCCCTCCTGACTGTCTCTATAATCACAATGCCCCGTATCGGGGCATTTTCAATATCTCCTAAAAAGAAAATTGCCTGAACTTGACATGGCATTGTCATCCATTATAAAAGAGGCTCATCTTTACAATGGCACTTTGTAAGGTTTTAAAATGCCAAGTAAAAATATTTTATGCCAGATTATGTCTCTTTACTGCGTTTTTACACTGTTCTTCAACAATATCCTGCAAAAGAGACATAAAAAGGCATAAGAGTGTAAAATAATATAACCGGCACGGCCGGAGCTTTTGCTCTCGGCCACAACGAACAATGAAAGTCTGCATGATAACAAGCCATTACAGAGACTTTCATATAAAAAATAAGGAGTTAATCATGTTTGGTTTGGGAATGCCTGAGATCCTTTTGATTCTGGCTATTGCGTTAATGGTTATTGGACCAAAAAAACTGCCTGATCTTGCCAAGTCTCTGGGACGTGCTCTTGGTGAATTCAAAAAAGCCGCCCATGAGTTTAAAAACAGCATTGATTTAGACAGCACTGTCAAAGAGTTCAACGAACCTGTCCAAAACATTAAAAAAGATTTAAAGGCTTTCTCTGACCCTTTGAAAAAAACATCAGCAGATTCATTAAAGGAGTCATTTGAGCAAGAAAAATCGACATCTGACGTTATAAATGAATCTACTGATAAATCTAAAAAATCACCTGATCAGGCAGACGTTTCAGACAATAAAACAGAACAAAAATACGACAGGGTCTCAGAATCATCCGATAAAATAGAAAAAACAGGTAAAACATCAGAAACAGACCCAGAAACTACAATAGGTGAAACCAAAGATAACTTTGAGAAACAGGATTCAGCGTCATCTGAAAATAGAGGATCTTCTTATGGTCAGAATGGATCTGACAAAGCAGTTGGCCTAAATTCTGACAAAGCAGTTGGTCTTAATAAGGATGAAAAGGCAAAATGACAGACAGAGAAGACGATAAACTGCCTTTTACAGAACATCTTTCAGAGTTAAGAGACAGATTGGTCAGATGTTTTATTGCCATTGGAGTCGGTTTTGTAGCGGCATACTCTTTTAAAGAAAAATTATTTGATATTCTAAATGCCCCATTGGTAAAAGCGATGGGTGGCAATACTAAAATGATTTTTACCGGTCTTCCTGAAGCTTTTTTTACCTACTTGAAGTTGGCGTTACTTATAGGTATTATGCTTGCAACTCCTGTTCTGTTTTATGAATTTTGGATGTTCGTTTCACCGGGTCTTTACAGAACGGAAAAAAAGATCCTTATTCCTGCTGTATTACTATCCATAATTTTCTTCATAATCGGTTCAAGTTTTGGTTATTTCATTGTTTTCCCTTATGGATTTCAGTTTTTTCTTGGTTTTTCTTCAGAAACGATCCAGGCCATGCCATCAATGAAGGAGTATTTAAGTTTCTCTTCACAGATGCTTTTAGCTTTTGGGTTTGTCTTTGAGCTGCCTCTTGTACTTACTTTAATGGGACGGATGGGGCTTGTGTCGGTTGAGTTCCTGAAAAGAAACCGGAAGTATGCAATACTTATCATCTTTATCGTGGCTGCTATTGTGACACCGCCTGATGTTATAAGCCAGGTTATGATGGCTGTCCCTCTTATGTTTTTATATGAGTTAAGTATTCTTGGTGTAAAGCTGTTAGGCAAAAAAAAGGATGAAAACGAACTGGATGAAGATGAGCTTGAAGCTGACGAGGCTGAAAAGTGAAAATTTTTATCATTGACATGAATGAGCACCATATTATAATGGTTTCCCAAATTATGTATTTATAAGGTTGATATTCATAGATAGCGACCATGCCCTGATGGGCAGGGCATAATGAAAAATGAAAGCCTCATGACTTGAAGCTATTTCAAGAGACTTTCACATAAACAATAAAGAAAGACTATTTAGATTGTTATCAGGTGGTTTTGGGATGCTGCCTGATGTGTGATAAGTCAAAGTAACCAAATTATTATTAACTGTTAAAGGAGTAAACAAATGATGAGTAGAAAAGCTGTCACGTTGATGCTGGCAATTGGTGTTTCTCTTCTTTTTGCTGCTACATGTATTTATGCAGGAACAAAGGTTGAAGATACCTTTAAAATGGAGACAAAAGAGTATGGAAAACACACAAAGAGTTTAGTTGAGTTTACCCACAAGAAGCACGTTGATACACATAAAGTTGATTGCGGTCAGTGCCATCATGATGACAAGGGCAAACCTCTTACTCTCAAAGAGGGCGATGATGTCCAAAGATGCGTTGAATGCCATAAAGAGACAGGAAAAGCTCCTGAAGGCGAGAAGCTGAAAAAGAAAGAGAAGATCGCAAAGTATCACAAAGAGGCTCTTCATGCAAACTGCATTGATTGCCACAAGGACTCCAACAAAAAAGCTGGCGATCCAAAAGGTAAAGGGCCAGCTCCTACATCATGTAATGACTGTCATCCCAAGAAATAATTTTTGACATTACAGTCTCTCTTTTACAAAAAGGGTTTTTCTGCTTTTCAGTGCGGGAAAACCCTTTTTGCATGTCCTAAAATCAGGCACCCTGCAAACCCACTTTTCATCAAGTAAAATCTTCATCAAGTAAAATCAGGGAGCAAGATCCAGTTTTGCAGAAAGTCTGTTTTAAATTTTTCTACAGTTTCTTTAGTGCATGACCCGCCTCTTGTCGTGTTGCATAAATATGCGGAGTGACATTTTGCTGTTGCAAAGCATCTCCTATTTTCATTCTGTTGAATGCACTTGTTGTATAGCGTGTTACGCATTCGTAAAGCTCTTCCACCAACTCTTTGACCATCAAAGTGTATTCATCAATAATTTCAGGATTGATGTAGAAATTATCATAATTGACAATGGTATAGACCTTTTTGCCAAGAGGTCTGACGATTCTATCTACCGCCTCTTTTACCTGTATAATTTCATCCTTTGTCTGGATCGAAAATCCTTCAAAGTTGACAAAAAAGAGATTCTCCTTTTCATTGTAGGTAAGACGCTTATCTAAAGATATATTGAGCATGTCATCTTTTAGTCCCATTGGTTCAGGCATGAATATTCTTTCATCCATCAAAACAGGGGGAGAGGGTATGACCGGCTTGAAATCCATATTGGCAAGTATATCCTTCTCAAGATCAATGCCAGGGGCAATTTCAATTAGTTCCATCCCTTCTGGTGAGAGTCTGAATACACACCGTTCAGTAATGTAGAGTACCGGCTGCCCCTTGCTAACAGCATATTTGCCGCTGAATGTGACATGCTCGACATGATCAAGGAACTTGCGGGATTTACCCTCCTGATCAATCGATAGCTTTCCATTCTTAATAGATATCTTAAGCCCTCCCGCGGTAAAAGTTCCTACAAACACCACTTTTTTTGCATTCTGGCTAATGTTTATAAAACCGCCTGCTCCGGCAAGTTTGGGGCCAAATTTGCTGACATTGAGATTTCCGTGCTTATCAGACTGAGCAAGCCCCAGAAATGCAATATCAAGACCGCCCCCATCATAAAAATCAAACTGGGCTGGCTGATCAATTATGGCATCAGTGTTAACCGCTGCACCGAAGTTCAGACCTCCTGCTGGAAGACCTCCCACAACTCCTGGCTCTGCAGTTAGAGTCAGATAGTCTAAAATAGTCTCCTCATTTGCTACGCTTGCAACCCCTTCTGGCATACCAATACCAAGATTCACAATATTATTCGTACTAAGCTCCAAGGCAGCTCTTCTGGCGATTATTTTACGTTCGCTCATCTGCATCGGCTTAATTGACTGCATTGGCACTCTAAGTTCTGAACTAAAGTAGGGGCTGTAAATTTCTGCAAATGTCTGCCAGTGGTTTTCAGGCTTTGATAGTACAACACAGTCAACCATTATGCCTGGAATTTTAACCTGCCTTGAATTTAACGTGCCTTTTTGAGCAATACGCTCCACCTGTACAATTACCACGCCTCCTGAGTTTTTTGCCGCAGTTGCGATTGCAAGAGATTCTAATACTAACGCCTCCTTCTCCATCGTGATATTGCCGTCAGTGTCTGCTGTTGTTCCTCGTAAAAGAGCTACATTGATGGGAATGGTTTTGTATGCAAGATACTCTTTTCCATCAAAATGGATCAATTCAACAAGCTCTTCGGTGGTCAGTTTATTTATCTTGCCGCCCCCGTTTCGTGGATCCACAAATGTTCCAAGACCTACGGTGGTTATGGTTCTGGGTTTTTTTGCGGCAATGTCTCTGTAAAGATGGGAGATTACACCCTGAGGAAGGTTATATGATATTATTTTATTTTCAACAGCAAGTTTCTGAAGCTTTGGAACAAGTCCCCAGTGTCCTCCAATCACCCTTTTTACAAGCCCCTCATGTCCTAAATGGTTGAGGCCTCGTGAGACTCCATCACCTTGTCCTGCGGCATACAAAAGGGTCAGATCTTTTGGATTACCGGTTTTCAGAAAATACTCCTCAAGATCAATTGCAAGCTGCTCAGGAAATCCGATGCCAACAAAACCTCCGGTGGCAACAGTATCTCCTGATCTGATAAGCTGTATCGCCTCTTCGCTTGAGACTATTTTACCTTTCTTTGCTCGTGCTGGAGTAAGGGCTGAAAGCATTGGATGGCCGCTTTTTGATGGTTCTCTGGCTTCGGCATTTACAATGCCTGTAGAAGGTCCTGTGACGTTACTTTGTGACATACTCAATCTCCCGAAAAATATTATTTTTTGATCCTACCCCAATATAAAAACAGCCTCTTGCCAGGATTTTCATAAATTTATATGAAAGTCTCTTTAAATAGCCGTGCTTATTGACTTTCATGGTTCGTTGTGGCCGAGAGCCAATACCTCGCTCCGGCCGTGCCGGTTATATGAAATATAAGGCATCCTTCATATCAGCCTAAAAGTAGTTGACACTTTTTTGAGGAAAATCCCCAAAAATGGGGATAGTGATAGAGCAAGTGTAAACTGGCAAATGAAGGATGCCAAATATAAAAACTATAGATTTGAGATTGTATATTTTTTGTGAAACGTTAAAGATGCCTTTATGAAAACAGAAGAGTTATTCCAAATATTTTGCTGATTGTTCAATTTTATCCGGCAGGGTTATATTCCATTTCTTCAACTGGGATCGGCTGAAGAGAAATTGACCCTTATCGCTGAATTTAGGATGCAGATTTTCAATTGGGGTGCCTATTTCAAGTATCTGGACAACAAGATCAGCAGCCTGCATGCCCATATCTTTTCCGTAGATTATAAAACCGCCTATTGTTTTATCCGATCCTACTGCAAAATCCCAGAAGGCAAAATTTGGAATTCCTATATTCTGGGACGTCCATGTTATAACTTCCTCAGAATTTACCGGTTTGTTATTAGAATCCTTGAGAGTGTGATATAAACCCACAACGCAGGCATCGTATTTACCCTTTAATGAGAGCACTGTCTCCTGCCAGGTTTTATAATCGCCGATCATTTTAAGTTCAACATTGATTCCCATAACGTTAAGCATGGAGGTCTTGTTGTGGAATACTTCCTGCTTTACAACTTCGGCGGTAGTGTCGTTGTCAAACAGTACAAGAATGCTCTTCATTCCTGATATTATCTCTTTTATATTTGCAATGGATCTGAGCAGTAATGGCCGTTCCAGAACCCCTGTGATGTTTTTTGGCAGATGCTCCATATCTTTAAAGTAGTTTCGGGGATTATTGTTGATACCAAGATATACAACAGGTGTGGTTGTCTCTGCAAACCTGGGGCCTAAAAACTTTAAGGCGGCATCGTCTCCAAGAATCACTAACGATGGATTTAGCTGTTGATATTTTTCCCATGCCATATCCGCTCTTTGCTGATGTTGATCTTTGGGTACTCTTTTGGTGTCCATCTCAAAGTATTCAAGTTTGTAATTCTTTCCAAGCATATCTTCCAGGCCACTTTTATAACTTGCATCCCAGGCATATTCAGCATGATAGCTTTCAACTACAAGAATAGTTTTTCTGTCATCTGCCATCAAAATCCCCGAGATAGAAATAACCATTACAGTCACACAAAGTAAAATCGCAATTTTTTTGAACATAAAACCCCCTTGAAAAAAATCTATTTTATGATTTTGCTGACGGCAAGTTATGAGCCCGTCTCCATCTATCCATCTGACAGCAGTTCTGCCAGGTGAATTACCTTGAAATTACGATTTTGATTCATTGCTCCACCGCGTAGCTGCATCACACAACCAGGGCATTCGGTTACAAGAACTTCCGCATCTGTTTTTTCCACATCATCTAATTTACGGGTAAGAATCTCTTTTGAGATTGCGGGAAAGTTGGCAGAAAAGCTGCCGCCGAATCCGCAGCAGGTCTCCTCTTCTTTTGCCTGAACAAAAGAGTGCCCGGTTTTTGCGATCAATTCTTTAGGATCATCTTTAATTCCAAGACCTCGACAGAGATGGCACGGGGAGTGCCATGTAACTGTTTTTTGTGTTTTTAGAATCGATCTGCCTTTTTCTATCATATTGAGGCTGTTCTGTTCTTTCACAGCGGTCTTGTCTTCTGGATTGACAGAAAAATTGTTTTCTGAATTTTTGTCTTCTGAACTTGCTGCAAGGTTGTTTGTTGAATTTTCTGCAAGATTATTTTCTGAATTTAAAACGCGGTTGATAAACTGGCTGAAAGGAATCACCTTTTCGGCAAACTTCTCTGCTTTTTTATCAGGGAGTCCTGATGCAAGGGAAGGAACAGCATGTTTCAAGTGTGAAGCACATGACGCACATAGAGTTACTATGTAGTCAGGATCATACTCTTCAAAGGCATTGATGTTTTGAACTGCCACATCCCTTGCAGCCTCTTTTTCGCCCATCATCAACGCTGGAAGACCACAGCAGGACTGGCCCATCGGAAATTCCAACTCAATATCGAGATGTGGCTGGCCCATTGGAAATTCCAGAGCAATATCGAAATTTGACTGATCCATCAAAAATTTCAACGTGGTATCCAGATTTGAGTTGTTTGTGCTGTTTAAATTTGGTGCTCTCATCACTGTGTTTGGTGCTGTCATCACTCTAAGGCCAGCCTCAAGCTGCTCAGGATATACAAAGTCCTGAACGCAGCCTGAAAATATAGCCACTTTAAGTGTTTTAATCTTTTTAGTCACCACATTTTTATCACCATTTTTTATCGTTTCTTTCCTGATACGGGATTTTTCCAGACCAGCTTTTAACGATTTCCATCTCTCTCTAAAGGGAATATTGGCGATTGCCGGAAGAGTCCTGAAATTGTGCTCCTTGAAAAATATCAAAGGCAGGTGACGCAGATAAGGGGTGCCTCCTGTAAGCGGTTTTTGTGCAATTCCTGCAATTTTCAAAAGTCCATGAAACAGCTTTCTGTCTTTTAAAACCTTGCCAAGCATAAGGCTTTTAAGAGGATGCCCCTGCTCGTCCTGTATCCTTGCGTGAACCTCTTTTATAAGACGTGGAAGGTCAATACCAGCGGCACATACAGCTTTGCATGCTCCGCAGTTAGTGCAATTTTGCACCAGGTTTTTAGCATTGTCAGCTCCATGGAAAAAATAGGTGGTAATAAGGCCGATGGCTCCTATGTAAATATAACCGAGTGTATGCCCTCCAACCATTCTGTAAACAGGACAGACATTTGCACATGCTCCGCACCGGACACACTGTAGAA
>JADGBC010000121.1 GCA_015231705.1 Desulfamplus sp.
TGAGGCGTTGTTATAAGATCAGGAATTATATCCTGTGGCAGTTCAAGAAGTACCTTGAAAAAGAGCTCTGCCGGATAGATTCGACCCTTAAATTCGGGAATCTGTTCAAGCGTTCCTTTGAAAGTTGCTTCATTTTTTTCTACTTTTTCCATCTTGGTTTTGTTCATAGTTATTTGACGCAGAACCCTGTTTTCGGAATTTAGAAAAAAGATCTCAAGTCCATATGGTTTTCCTTCGCAAAATATTCTGGTAAGGGTGCCTCGGCCAAAAAGCCAGATCAAATCTGCCGGAGGTATAAGTTCCGAAGCTGCTGCTGGGGGGATTGCAAGGTAAAGGCGTTTGAAGTGATCCTTGTCTATATTTGCCCATTGACCTGGCAGAATACCGGAGGCAAGCTCGGCAAAGGATGTTGCCTCCTGTGCATAACGGGCAGCATTCTGTCTCTCTTGAATAATATTTTTAAGAAATGTGTGGGCACGGGAACTTTGCTCGCCGGCTTTCCATACAGCACCGGTCTCAGGCCGTGAAGAGTTAAGGGATGCTAAATAACGCCCTATCATCAGTTCGCACCAGTCAAATCTCAGTTCAGAGATCACAAGCACAGTGGCAATACAAAGTATCAGGAGGTTGGAAAATGAGATTATCCGCCTGAGCCATTCGCCGGTTTTTGTGGGTTCATACCATATATTCATGGGGCTTGTGTATGCATAAAATTGTCTTTTTTTGCAAGGATTTTATCAAATTATAAGTTGTCTATGAAACCTTCATGGCCGTTGTGTGGCCACCCCTAACCATGAAAATTAAGAATGCATTTTCATGGTAAACTACCTTCTGATTTTCATGATCAGTGTAGCAAGATGTGGACGTGTGACCGTTTACTTTGACTTTTGCTGAGTTTTCATCTGATAAGACTCTGTTCTGAGAAGTTTTCTGCTTTTCTTGCTCATCCCGTCCCTGTCAATTGCCTCAGCCTGATTTTCAAGAGCGGCTGCCTGTTCCATGAGATTTTCATCTTTGTAGGCACTTCCAACACTTTTGAGTTTGGCTGCCGAATCTTTAAGAGCTTGTACTGCCTCCTCTTTTTTTCCTTCATCGGAAAGTTTAATTGCCTTTTCTCTTGCAAGAGCATTGATGTTTAACTCATATTCTCTTACAACTTCTATGTTTGCAGAACCTGCAACTTCATCCTTGTCCTCACTGAATGTTATAACTGAAGAGCCTTGGTCTCCAACACTTTTAAGGCTAAAAGGGTTTTCATAACTGATATCAGCAGTTGCGATCTTCATATTTTGCCCGCTTTTTGATTCAGGGATCTGGGCTTCCACCAGAATATATTTTTTCTGGCCGCCATAAAGCTGGTTCATGGAGAGCTCCACTTTGTTATTATTTATTGTTCCATCCCTGCCTATTATTCTTATTGGCTTTACGCCATCAAGCATCTCTATTGTGATTATGATTTTTCTTGCCACCACACTTAATACATCCCCAAGCTCTGCTGTAAAGATTCTGGGCAGATCGACACTTGACTCCACAAAATAGATATTTCCGTCACTGTTATGGGAGAGTTTTGCCATCAGATCTTCATTGTAATCTGTTCCTACCCCTACGGTGGAGACAGAAATACCCTCTTTTAGCAGGGCTGCTCCAAGCCTTCCAAGATCATCTGGTGTGCTCGGTCCAACATTGGCAATGCCATCTGACAGAAGAATCATGCGATGAACATATCTGCTTGCAAGATTTTTTCTGATCTCTGATGCACCCTGGCTCACCCCGCCAAACAGGGCAGTATTGCCTCCTGGCTGAATCTGACTGATCTGTGCCATGATCCCTTCGGTGTATTGAGCACTCTGTGCCGGAACGGTTGTCTCTACATTATGATCATATACCACAAGAGAGAAGATGTCGTTTTTTCCAAGACGTTTTAGTGCCTCAATAGCTGCAGCTTTTGCCCGTTCCAGTTTAGAACCTGACATTGAGCCTGATCTGTCAAGGACTACAGAGAGATTAACAGGCGGTCTCTTTATATTTGATGTGGCTGGGATGGCATCTAACGGCAGAGCATCAAGGGTCACCTTGATGACAACATTTTGTGAAGCACCTGCCGGAAGAATTTTTCTGTCTGTTTCCACTTTGCATATTACTGTACTGTCATTGGCAGCAGTCTTGCTTTTTGCATTAGAAGCGTTTTGATAATCTAATGGTGCTTTTTTCTCTGACCCAGGCTCTTGGCCTGATTGTTCTGTTTTGTCTGTTTGCATCTGTGAATCGGCTGTCCAGGCCATCAGCTCTGGTATCATTGTCGCTGATATCATAATGACAGAGACCATGATAATTAAAAACAGGAGCATGTTTGTTCTATCGCTTTTACTTGTAAAGTTAGATTCTGTAAAATTTTTCATTTTAATCTCCTTTTACCGTCAAAATACGTTCTGATTTTCATAATTCGGGGTGGCCACAAAAAAAGGCCAATAAGTTTTGCAGAAATTTTAATATTTCAGTATTTGTTGCAAGGCATCATAGTCATAATTTTTAGCAAGCATTTTTAATTGTTGAGCAAGTTCTCTATGTTCCAAGTATATTGTATCGCTGAGTTCAATGAGGCGATCTAAATCCGCACTTGAAGCTGCATCCTGCATCTGAATTGCAATATCATGCGGAATTTTGGAGATATCCCACTTTTGACTATCAATGCTATCATTGAGATCTTCAATATTAGAATCATGGCTGTTAATGAGATCATGTGTTGATTGGGCAGTTTCGTTAAAATCTGTTTTTTCAGGCACTGAAAGAGCAGATTCAGATATTGAAAGAGCGGATTCAGACATTGAAAGAGCGGATTCAGACATTGAAATACTATCTTTTATTGTAAAGTAAAAAGAGCTGCCCTTGTTAACTTCACTTTTTACCCATATCTTGCCTCCCATCAGTTCGACAAGTCCATTGGCAAGAGCAAGGCCGATTCCTGTTCCGCTGTATTTCCGGTTTATAGCGGCTTCACCCTGGCGAAATTTTTCAAAAAGGGTGGGTAATTTATCCTCGGCAATTCCAATGCCAGTGTCGTTAATCTCAAAAACAAGATCTTCTTGTCCGTATCTTTTTACAGATACTGTTATTTTGCCTTTTTCCGTAAATTTTACAGCATTGTCTATTAGATGGTTTAAAATTCGTTCTATATGGATTTCATCTCCCTTTACGGTGTCTGGTATAGAAGATTCGATCTGAATATCAAAAGCGATACTCTTTTTTGCAGCAAGCTCTTTTTTGGGTTGTACTGTTCTTTTTATAAGTTCTCGTATTTTGAAATAGACAATTTTGATCCTAATCTTTCCAACCTCAATACTGGATATGTCCAAAATATCGTTGATAAGGGACAAAAGCTGCTTGGCACTCTGGTTTATGTGGTTGATGTACTGCAACTGTCTGCTGTTCAATTGATCTGAATTAAGATCATTCAGTATTTGAGAAAATCCGATAATGGTATTAAGCGGAGTTCTAAGTTCATGGCTCATGTTGGCCATAAATTCTGATTTGGCTCTGTTTGCAGATTCTGCCACTACTCTTGCCTTGAAAAGCTCATCTTCTGTCTGTTTGCGGTTTATTAACTTCCATAGGCTGTCCGTGTATAACTGTAACTGAAGGGTATCGTTTTCGTCATAAGGTTCCTGTTTGTTTCCGACTCCGCATATTGCAACAATTTTATTTTTAAAGGTGACTGGTACGCTCATGTGGCGATTTACAGGAAAATGGCCTTCAGGATAACCCTTCTTGTCAGGCAGATTCTGATAATCATTATGAATTACAGGGCTTTTAAACCTGATACAGTCTGCCCATACTCCGGCCTTATCTAAAGGATAGTGGAACCCTTCAGAAGAACGGCACTCTTTAAAAACCTCTTTTGACCATGCAGATAATTGAATTTTAGACTCTTCATGATGATATAAATGAAAATAGCCGACACGACTTTCAGTGAGTTGAACAACCTCTTCAAGTGCGTATTCTATCATTTTTGAAATATCTTCAGTATCAAGCTGACTTAGTTTATAAAGAGATTCAAATCTTGTTTTGTTCTTTTGTAATGTTGATTCAATCTCTTTTCGTCTTGATATGTTCTCTTTAATGGCGACAAAATGAGCAACATCGCCTCTTTCGTCTTTTACAGGGGCAATGGATACAGATTCCCAATAAAGATCTCCGCTTTTGTTTTTGTTGATCATCTCCCCTTTCCAGATAGATCCAGAATTGATCGTGTCCCATAAATTTTGATAGACATCAGGTTCCTGAAAGCCAGATTTGACTAAGCGGGGATTTTGACCCAAAGCCTCTTCAATACTGTAGCCGGTAAGTTCTGAAAAATATCGGTTTACATACTCGATATTGCCCTCTTTATCTGTGATAACAACAGACAGAGGCGTTTGCTCTATTGCTTTGGAAAGGATCTTTAGCTTGGACTCAGACTTGCTTTTCTCTTTGGATAAGCTATTGAGTTTAGACTGAGATTGATCCTTGTAATGCATAATATCCTCTGCCAGTTCGTTAAAAACCTTTGCAATCTCTCCAATCTCGTCTTTTGATAACTCCATAACCCTTGCTGTCGAATCTCCGTTTTTAAATCTTTGAACCGCTTTAAAAAGCTGGAGGATTGAAAATGTGGTTTTGCGGCCACTTAAAATTGCTATCACAAATGTAAGAATTAAACAAAGAACCACTGAACCGAAAAGTACCCGACTAAGAGAATTCAAATCTTTCATGGCATCTTCAAGTGATATGTTTTTTCCAATGACCAGATATCTATCTTTGGCTTTCCATAAAGAATAAATTTTTGAATAGATAAATCTGCGGTCTCCATATTGATCTATTGAAACAACTCCTCCGGACATGATTTTTGCGTAGTGATCCGGAAAATCTTTTTTAAGTCCATGCAGCGTGCCCAAGTCATTTTGACCTCTCCACTCCTTTATGTGAAACTCTTTTGAGTTGGCTGTAATTATAGGAGTTTTGTCTTTAGTTGTGTCTGCAATGGCATGAGGATTGTCTGAATTGGAGCCAAAATATATGTACAGGCCTGTTTCATCAGTAATAAAATGGCTAACATCCAAATTTTCTTTTAAATATCTTTCCCATACATTGTGCAATACCTTGTCTATTAAGATATTTATAACTATGACTCCTTCCAGACTGCCAGAATCAGAGAAGAGCGGGGCTTCAATTTGCAGGGTGGGTCTGTATGGGCTTTTTGTTTTTTTTTCTTCTTGCTTAAGGTCTATCCTGGAAAAATAGACTTCACCTCTATGCAGTTTTGCAGATTCAGTAAAATAATATTGGTCATGACTGTTTTGAAGCTTATTTTCAGCAACTATAACCCCTTTTCCATTTTTCAGGTCAACTCGTAACAACTCCATCCCTTTTTTATTGAGAAAAAAGATGGATTTGTAGATATCGTGAGTTTCAACCATACCGACAAAAATCTGTTCGATCCTGATTTTAAGCTCATTTGTTGATAGACCTTCGACAGGGTCGTTTCCACCGTTCTTAAGTGCCCTGACAAATGACAAGACAGAAGGTATTTGAGTGAGAAAAATAGCATTTGAAACAGACTCCTGTTTAAAAGAATCCAATCTGTTTGCTACATGTTCAAGAACTTGATCATAATAGGTATTGATTGATTCAAGTTTTTGATTGTACATCCAGTTATAGTTTAGAAATATAAGTAAAATAAAGGGTATGATAGAGAAGATGGTCGATAAAATGATTTTGGTGCGGATGTGCAACGCCATGAATGGTCTCATAAAATTTTTCCCAAACAGAACTTGCCATTTTTTTACCGTGAAAGAGATCCTTCATTTGACGTCTGACACTTTTGGGGGCAACATCGCCATCTTCATGGGATTACCTTTAAAAAAGCGTCAGCTACTTTTGATGAGATATGAAGGAGGCACCGTTAAAATGCATTCTTATTTTCATGATGCGAGGTTTATGCACAACGGTCATGAATGTCTGACAGTCAAACTGTTTTATGACTCTTCTATTTCAGCGTCAAACTCACTTGCAATCTTGGTAAATGCATTAACTATAACAGGATCAAAATGTTTGCCGCTGTCGTTCGATATTATTTCACAGGCTTTTTCATGAGTAAATGCGGGTTTGTAAACCCGTTTTGCCCTTAACGCGTCATAAACATCAGCAACAGCAAGAATTCTTGCTGCAAGTGGAATATTCTCTCCTGCAAGAGCGTCTGGATATCCGCTTCCATTCCATTTTTCATGGTGCGATCTTGCAATGGCTATTCCCATATTAATAAAGGAGTTTTTTTGGTAGGTTTCTAAAACTTCTTGTAATGTATCTGAACCAATAATGGTGTGCTTTTTTATTATTTCAAACTCATCAGAGGTTAATTTTCCTGGTTTTAAAAGAATATTGTCCGGTATTCCAACCTTGCCGATATCATGCAGAGGACTGGCGTTGTAGATATTATCTATGAATTTTGAATTTATCTGATCCTGATAGATTGAGGAATCTTCAAGATTCGTGGCAAGCATCCTGCAAAAATTTCTGATTCTGAACAGATGTGTACCTGTATCGTCATCCCTGTGTTCTGCAAGTTTTGCTAAAGCAAAAATTGTCGCAATTTGGGATTCTGAGATCTCTTGTACCTGTTCTTTGACAAGTTTATTTAGATTAAGATTATGCTTTTCAAGTTCAACTTGCAGCTGATGTATTTTAAGATGTGTGCTGACCCTTGCTTTTACCTCTGCAATTTGAAATGGTTTTGTTATGTAATCAACTCCACCGGAAGAGAATGCTTTGATAATATCCTTGGTCTCATTTAAGGCACTGATGAAAATAACAGGTATCTCTTTAAGTTTTTGATCCTCTTTAAGTCTTCTGCAGACTTCATAACCATCCATATCCGGCATCATAATATCAAGTAAAATGATGTCAGGGGGATCTTTTTGTGCGGCTTTCAGTGCCAGTTTTCCATTGGTAACCGGTCGAACTCTCAATCCATACCCTTTGAGCATTTCACCCAGTACTTCAAGATTAAAAGGTATGTCATCCACAATAAGAACACTTAGACTGTTTTGGTCTGATAGGTTATACTTTTGCATTTATCGACTTCTCCGCAATTCTGGAATTAATTGTCGGTACTGAAATTGATCTTCAGCCCGATTCCTTACCAGAGATATAGTCTGTCTTTGGGTTTTTTACGAGGCAATAGTCATATAGTTTTCCAGATAATTAAACTGGTGGAAAAGTTGCCTGAGACCACTGACAAAGGGTTTGTCTGACCAAAAGAGTTTTCTGGAAGCCTATAGCGTACTTTTGTTTTATATGAAAGTCTCTGTAAGGATCTGTTTTTATAAAGACTTTCATGTTTCGTTGTGGCCGGTAGCCAAACCCTGCTCCGGCCGTGCCGGTTATTAAAATTTAATGTCTGTAAAAAGTAACACCCATTGTCTCTGGTCCTGTATTAATTCCAATGGATGGTCCAAAATATGTGACATAGATTTTTTTACATTTAAATGTAGAGTTAAATATTGAAACCAGGCTTGGAACATAAGTCTGATCTTTGGCATGGGAGATAGACATTGTTACAGAAGCTGTTCCGATATCCTGAGTCAACGTATCCATAAGTGAAAGAAGTAGATTTTTCTGTTTTCCAAACAATTTTGTTTTAACGGCCAATTTTCCATCTTCAATTCCCAACACCGGCTTGATACCCATGGCGGATGCAAAAAAAGCTTTGGCACCACTGATTCGATTACTTTTTTTTAAGTATTTTAAAGTTGGAATAGCCATGTATGTCGAAACGCGACCAGCTATATAGTAAGCATAATTAACAATATCATCAAATGTTTCGCCATTTTTCATGCGAGTGGCAGCCTCAATAACAATGAGTCCTAACCCCATGCCACATTGCCTGGTATCGATCACCTCTATTCGACAGTTGTGTTTGTGTTTAAAATCATTATGAACACTAAGTACGTTTTCATATGTTTTGCTTAGATAGCTGGAACATAGAATAAATATTATTTCGTCATATTTTTGAGTAAGCTGGAGATATTGCAAAGCAAATTCTTCGTATGAAACAGCCGAAGTTGACATCGTTTCAAAACTCTCAAAGCGATTATAAAAATCTTCTATTTTTATTTCTACTCTGTCTTTCATGATTTTCCCATCCAGAACGACATTGACAGGAATTACCAAGATGTTAAGATCATCGATAATCTGCTGTGGCAAATCAGATGTGCTGTCAGTGGCAATCAACCTTTTCATACAGACTCCTTTTTTATGTAACACTATTTTTTAATGGCTCTAATGATAAGCCTTTCATTTTTAGTTGCGGCAGTATAATCTGCCATGTTGTTTTATGTGAAAGTCTTTTGAAATATCTGCAATCATGAGACTTTCATTCTTCGTTGTGTCCATTAGGGCATGGCCGTTATTGAGAAGCACGGGCTTAATACCCCGCCCCTTGAGGCTCTGAACTTCATTTCTGGCCACATCTTTCGGGGCTGTCTTGGTTTCGGAGTTCATGGAACTATTATCTCCTACAGGCTTGCTTCACCTGTTTGTCTGTATTTATTGGATATATAATCGGCCAGCAGATTAAACCCCAGAGTAAAGAGAAACAGGACAATTCCAATGGCAAACAGTGCATAGTAATGTTCGGTTCTAAATGGTGCTTCGGCCATCTCTGCCGCGATAGTTGCGGGCATGGGGCGTACCGGATCAAAGATTGAGGTTGGAATCATGCTTGCACCACCTGCCACCATCAACACCACCATTGTCTCTCCAATGGCTCTGGATAGTCCTAAAATGGACGCAGTACATATACCGGAAACAGATGCGGGCAGAATGACTCTGACAATTGTCTCTAAATGGGTGGCACCAAGGGCCAAAGAGCCCTCTTTCAATGCAAGAGGGACACTGAACAGGGCATCTTCCGAGATACTGCATATGGTTGGTATGGACATGAACGCAAGCATTACAGACGCATTGAACATATTTAGACCCACTGGTATGTCAAACATCTCCTGGAGAAAAGGTGATACCACAACCATTCCAAAAAAACCGATCACAACTGACGGAAGAGCTGCCAGCATTTCAATCATGGGCTTTACTATTTCACTCACCCTTTTGGAGGCAATCTCAGACAGATACAGAGCAGTCAATACCCCTAAAGGTATAGATATCACCGCAGAAAACATAGTAACAGTCAAGGAGCCAACAATGAGCGACAGAATACCGAAATCTGCGGGATCATCAGTGGGATACCAATATTTCCCAAATACAAAATCAGAAAACGATACAGTTTTGAATATTGGGAGACCCTCCATAAACAGGAATATAATGATCAGAATGAGGATAATGATGGACAGCAGTGCAATCCCCAGAAAACCTTTCTGTATAAGGTTTTCCACATTTTTTTGACGTGTTGACATATCCGAACTGAATCCTTTTTACTGCGGCGGAATTATTTGTACTAAATTCTCAAAATCGACACCTATCAAATCCTGAGCTTTGTCAACATTGATGGCCTCGTAAAAAGTCAATTTTTCAAAACTCATCGCAAATAAAATCAACAGGTTATAACCTGAAAACCTGTTGGTTTGGGACTTTTTACGAGACCATCAACATTATCTGAATCAGGATATTCAGGATTAAAAGATAGATTTATCAGGATGCAAATACTTATTCATCCCGTAAATCCTGGCCATCCTGATTCAGACAGATGTTCATATACCTGAGAAACTATGACAAGGTGTCGTTTTTGAGTAAATTACACAGTTTTAATAGAGTGGTATGCTGCCAGCTTCTGAAACCAAAGCCTGCCCCTGTTTTGAGAGGATAAAATTGATAAAACTCAAAGTCTCACCTTCTGGCCAGCCATTTGTGAACATGAACAAGGGGCGACTGATTTTGTATTTGTTGTTCAATGTGGTTTCAATACTTCCTTGCACCCCTTCAACAGTCAAAGTTTTAACATCATGATTAATGTATCCAAGTGCGATATATCCGATGGCTCCTTTAGTATTTCCAAT
>JADGBC010000122.1 GCA_015231705.1 Desulfamplus sp.
TGAGGTTTCTGATGTTGCTAATGCCTGTTTTGACTTTGCCGATGCCCTGATGTTGTCAGGAGAGACCGCAAATGGTGCCTATCCACTTGAATCTGTTCAGATGATGGCCAAAATAGCTGCTGAAGTTGAGTCTGGAAGACAATCATTTCTTGATGTTCCGTATATGCATCATAACAAGGTGGTTGCCTATCTTGCAAAGGCTGCGGTCAAGGCCTCAATGCGTCTCAATACCCGTGCAATAATAGCTGACTCCATTTCAGGAGATACAATCAGGGCAATAGCTGCCTACAGAGGCGATAATCCTGTTTATGCACAGATTTATGATAAGAGAGTCGTTCGTGAGCTTGCACTCTCTTACGGTGTTACTGCTGATTATGTGGCCATGGAGATCAGTTCATCTGAACTGCTGCGTAAATCCATATCAGGTCTGGTCAGAAGAAAGCAGTTTTCTCCTGACACCCTGATTACAGTGCTTGCCGGCCATTTTGGAGGCAAGCATGGTGCCTCATATATTGAGATAAGTACAGCAGGAAGCATCATGGAAGGAAGGTGCTGAAAATTGAAGCACAGTGTGTTGAAAATCTTTGAAACCGTGCAGGGACTCGTTAATATGTTGAATCCCTGCACGAGATAAGCTGGGGAATGGCATAAAAGTAATGAACGCTTGCTGGCCGGCGGGAATAGTTGGATTATTCGGAAACAGCAGGTTTTTCAGAAGCGATAAGTTGCTTGTTGGCTTCGGTTAAATTTATCCATTTGCCGTAAGGAATGCTTGTAATATTGTTCAGATCATAGTTGGGGATCAATCCAAAATTTGGAGATGCGATATATACCACTGTTCTTTTTTTGGGTGCCAGCTCCTCCTGTCCCCCATCCTGCACAGCAATCTTTTTTCCCACAAACAGTTTGGCTTTATCACTTAAATTTTTAGTATCCTGTGGCTGGTATAGAGCTTCGTAAAACATGTTCCCATCCTTTAATAAAAGTGCCCTGTGTCAGATATCCATTTAATCTGTATCAAAGTATCTATTTAAATGGTGCGTCTCTTGTTACGAGTGAAGATTAGAATGTGATGTACATGGCTCTTATACACAAAAGCTGTGATTAAATAAACAGGAAAATGTTACTTGAATAAATAAGAAAATGTTACTGGCAGATTTGATTATTTCAGGGCTCAAATTGGAGATTAATACTTATGAACAGATTGACCTTTGACAACTCCTTTACAAGAGATCTGCCGGCAGATCCTGAGACGGCCAATTATCGCCGTCAAGTAAGAGGTGCCTGTTACTCAAGAGTAAAACCCACCCCTGTGGCTGCACCAGAACTTGTTGCATACTCTTTTGAAGCAGCAGAGCTGCTTGATCTTTCGCCAGATATATGTGAGGGAAAGGAGTTCACACAGATCTTTTCTGGAAATAGATTACTGCCTGGAATGGATCCATATGCTGCTTGCTATGGAGGCCATCAGTTCGGAAACTGGGCAGGACAGCTTGGTGATGGAAGAGCTATCAATCTTGGCGAAATCATAAATAAAAGATCGCAACGTTTTACATTGCAGCTCAAAGGAGCAGGGCCAACTCCATACTCTCGCAATGCAGATGGTCTGGCCGTGCTTCGCTCATCAGTGAGGGAGTTTTTGTGCAGTGAGGCTATGTTTCATCTGGGCGTTCCCACAACTCGGGCATTGAGTCTTATATTGACGGGCGAGATGGTGGAACGGGATATGTTTTATGATGGCCACCCTAAAGAGGAGCCTGGTGCTGTTGTCTGTCGCCTTGCCCCCTCGTTTACAAGATTTGGCAATTTTGAGATTTTTGCATCCCGAAATGAAACAGGAGTGCTCAAGAAGCTTCTGGATTACACCATACGGACAGACTTTCCTGATCTTGGAGAATCTCTTGACACTCTTGGCTCTTCAACCGGCTACGCTTCAATATCTTCAGATGATTCAAAAAAGAGGGCAGGGGAGGGAACTTTACAGCAGGGAAAAGGTCAATATCAGGAAAGTTTATATTCCAAAGTTTATATTGAGTGGTTTGAAGAGGTGTGCAGGCGTACTGCTGACATGGTTGTACACTGGATGCGTGTTGGATTTGTGCATGGAGTCATGAACACTGACAATATGTCTATCCTTGGCCTTACAATTGATTACGGCCCCTATGGATGGCTTGAAAATTATGATCCCGACTGGACTCCCAACACCACAGACGCCAGTGGCAGGCGTTACCGCTTTGGTAATCAGCCATCAATTGCACACTGGAATCTTGCCCAGCTTGCCAATGCAATATATCCTGTTGTTGGTGATGTTGATGCACTCCAGCATGCACTTTCAGTATATACAAGCCGTTTTCAGGAGCAGTGGAATATAATGGTTGCTGCAAAACTTGGATTTCGGGAATTTGAGCCTGAGACAGACAAAGAACTTGCCAACGAGCTTTTTACTATCCTGTCGCTTGTGGAGACAGACATGACCCTGTTTTTCAGAGGACTTGCTAAGGTTGATTTCAGTGGCTACAGTGCGGACGGAAGGTGCAAAAGTACAGAGAGTGCGGACGGCATGTACAAAAGCACAGAGAGTGCGGACGGGAGGTACAAAAGCACAGAGAGTATAGGCGAAAAATCAGAAAATACGAGTATAAAGAGTGCTAATAGTGTCAAAAATCTGAAGCTAAACAGCACAAAAGGAGATTTGCTGCCCGAACCTCTGATGTATGCCTATTATGTTCCCGAACAGTTGACAGAAGATTTCACAAACCGTATGGCCAGGTGGCTTAAGCGTTATAAACAGCGTATAGACAGGGACAATCTGCCATATGAAGCACGACGAGTTAAGATGAATTCGGTTAATCCAAAATATGTTCTTAGAAATTACCTTGCACAACTTGCTATTGACAAGGCTGAACAGGCAGATTTCTCCATGATTCATGATCTATTGGAGACTCTTCGCAATCCTTACAGCGAACAGCCGGACAAGGAGAGCTTTGCCATGAAAAGACCTGACTGGGCACGCCACAGGCCTGGCTGTTCAATGCTTTCATGCAGTTCATGATCAATGCCATGCAGCTCTTGCAAGTTCATCAACAATTGAGAACCTCCTTGATTTTGGCAGACAGTAGTTTCTGGGAAAATGGCTTCTGGAGAAAATGTGTATTTTTATCGAGCTTTCCGTCTTCAGATATTAAATCCGCAGTGTACCCTGACATGAACAGGCACTTGATATCTGGGCGAAGATTCCTGATCTTTCCAGAGAGCTCCCAGCCGTCCATCTCCGGCATTATCACATCTGTCAGAAGCAGGTGAATCTCACCTTCATGCTCTTTTACCAGAGTGATGGCTTTGCCTGGCATATCTGCGGTCAGCACCTGATATCCGAGCCTTTCCAGCATGATCCTGCCCATTTTCAGTATCACCGGGGCATCATCCACAATAAGAATGGTCTCATTGCCATCACATTCGTCCAGGGGCACTTCATGAGGATATTCTTTTTGGGCTGACTCAGACTTGTTCAGATACCGAGGCAGGTATATTTTGAAGGTAGCACCCTTTCCAGGCTCACTGTACACATTGATAAAACCGTTGTTCTGTTTGACAATGCCATAAACTGTAGCAAGCCCCAGCCCCGTCCCCTTTCCAAACTCTTTTGTGGTGAAAAAAGGCTCAAATATATTTTTGATATTCTCTTTGTCTATGCCACAGCCATTGTCACTTACGGTCAAAAGAATATAATCTCCGGGAGGCTCCAGGGTTTTACTTGAGCAGTAAGCAACATCGGATTTAATCTGTTGGCAGGAAGTATCGTCAATGGTGATATTCTTTGTCTCGATAATAATATTTCCAACACCGGAAATGGAGTCACGGGCATTTATACAGAGATTGGCAAGTATCTGATCGATCTGGGACGGATCAATTTGTATTGCCCACAGGTTCATGCACGGCTGCCAGACAAGGGTGATGTTTTCCATGATCAGCCGCCTTAACATTTTGAGCATACCTTCAATAACTTCATTCAGGTCTATCTCTACAGGTAATGCGGTCTGTTTGCGGGCAAAGGCCAGCAACTGACGAACAATGTCGGCCGAGCGTTTAGCTGTACTTAAAATTTCAACAAGATGTTCATGGAGCGAACTGTCAGAATCTACAAGATCCATCGCAAGTTCAGTGTTGCCAAAGATCACGTGTAGCATGTTGTTGAAATCATGGGCAACACCGCCTGCAAGCCGCCCTACAGACTCCATTCTCTGTGCCTGATCCAACTGGAGTTGCAGCATTTTTCGATCCTCCTCCCCCTGCTTGAGATCGGTGATATCTATCAGCACAAGATGCAGAACTGGCTCACCCTCATTGTGAGCACTGGCAGCCTCCATATGTACCCAAAATGATGTTCCATCCTCTTTTTTCATCCTCAGCTCAAATGACTGGGGTTCACCTGTTTCAAAGAGCTGTTTGCGGTGTTTGTAGTAAATATCCTGATCTTCATTCAGAATAAACCTGGTGATTGGATTTGTGGAGATATAGCTTCTGGGTACCCCAAGCATGGTAGCGGCTGTCAGGTTGGATTCCAAAACTATCCCTTTTTCGCTCAGGGTGCAATAGCCGACAGGTGCAAGATCATAGAGATTGAAATACCTTGAGCGTGTCGCAGATGTTTCTGCATGTGACAGAACAAGCTCTTCGTTTTGCATTGCAAGCTCTATTTTGTGCACCTGCAGCTCATGAATTACCTTCTTAATCTCTTCTACGGACAATTTTTCTATATCTTCGGAAGAGAGATTGTTTAGGTTATCTAAACAAAAGGGTATCTTTTTTTCTGTCTGACTGGAAGTTGCAAGAATCTCATCTGACTTGGGTGTCTCTTTTCCTGTCTGACTGGAAGTTTCAAGAATCTCATCTGACTTGGGTGTTTTAGATTGCGGGGTGTTATTTTCCATGGTTCACCTTATGTTTTATGGTTCTATGATTTTCACAAATGTCAATACAGCACCTTCAATCACGTTCTCAAGGGTTCGGTAGGGCTGAATCTTGAGCTGATACCATACTCCCGATTTTGTCTGCACTCTCACCTCTTTGGGGATAAGGTTATTTAGCACAGTCTGGATATCAGCCACCAGGGTTTCATAGTTGACAAGGTTTGCGACCAGATGGGCAACCGGCCGACCCACGTCAGTCAGAATAAGATTGATGATATTTGTAATGGTTGGAGTGAACCTCATGACACACAGTTTATGATCCACAAAGATGGTGGCGATTCCGGTTCCGGCAAGCAGGTTGTTCATATCATTGTTGGCCCGTGACAGATCGGCAACCTTGGCCTGAAGCTCTGTATTGACTGTGAAGAGCTCCTCATTGAGCGATTGCAGCTCCTCCTTTGAGGTCTCAAGCTCTTCGTTGGTGGACTGCAGCTCCTCGTTCATTGACTGCATCTCTTCATTGGAGGATTTAAGCTCTTCATTTGAGGTTTCAAGCTCCTCATTGGTTGCCTGAAGGTACTCATCCTTGATCTGAAGTGCCTGTTCGAGAGAGAGGATGCGGGCATCACTGTCCAGTGGTCGATCCTCCTTCCCTGATGGCTGGCTGGATCTCTTAATGCCTGATTGCATCTCTTCCATGGTGATCAGGTAGAGAGTTAAATCAGGGTGCAGGGGAGAACCCGCCTTTGTATTGTGAGCTCTGTCCGTCTCTACCGGACGTATGGTAAGGTTTACAGTTGTAAAGTCTCCATTTGTTTTGACTTGAATATCACTGCAGCAGACGATCTCTTTTGTCGCGACAGCTTTGTGCAGGTGTATGGTAAGTTCATATTTCAACCCTTCTCGGGCCATATTCAGGATGTTGTAGGTTGTAGTTTCACCTGGCATCAGCTCCAGAAATTTACCTGTACGGCCGTGGATATAGAGAATTTCACCCTGACTGTTGACAAGTATCGCTGTCGGGACCACCTGCTGCAGCAGGATTTCTTCGGTAAGTTCACGCATTGGACGTTTTATGGGAGAACCCTTTTTTCCGTCAGTCAGTTGTGGAGCTCCTGGTGCCTGTGCTGATATCAAGGGGAAAATAAACGGCATAAAGGATGTGCGAGGAATACCGATATCAACATCCTTGCGTTGATAGATCTTCAACTTGCGGTCAAGCGTAGTAAAGAGATGGTTGAACTCACCTGTTGTTTCGGATGTGCCAAGGAAGAGAAACCCTCCAGGGTTTAGTGAGTAATGGAACATGGGTATTATCTTTTTTTGCAGCCTGCCATCCAGATAGATCATAAGGTTGCGGCAACTGATAAGGTCGAGTCTGGAAAAGGGCGGGTCGTTGATCATATTCTGCTCTGAAAAGACAAGCATCTCCCTGATTTTTTTATGAATAGACCAGAGTGTTCCGTCAGATTCAGACCTGAAAAATCGTTGCAGCCGATCGGCAGATATATCGGTGGCAATGCTGGCCGGATATATACCTGCACGGGCAATGGCAATTGCATGGCTGTCAATATCGGTTGCAAAAATCTGAACTTTGTAGTTCTGTTTGATTGACTCCTGGTATTCGGCAATCAGGATTGCTATGGAATATGCCTCTTCGCCGGTGGAACAGCCAGGTGACCAGACCCGTATAATCCCGTCAACTGCTTTGGCAGCAAAGAGCTTTGGTATGATCTGCCGTTCAAGCTCTACAAATGCCTCCGGATCTCGGAAGAAATTTGTAACCCCGATAAGCAGGTCACGAAACAGAGCTGTAACCTCTGTCGGTATCTTCTGCAGATATAAGACATAGTCACCGATCTCTTTTATTTGATGGATTGCCATGCGGCGTTCAATACGGCGGTATATAGTGTTCGTTTTGTACTGGGAGAAGTCATGTCCGGTCTGGGCACGCAGCAGAATGAAGATCTTATTCAGATAATCCTCGGCTTTGGGCACAGAGAGAACAGGAGGTTTGGTCTGCTTGCCAAAGGAGTAATTAACATATGAGATGAGCTGGTCTGCCATCTCGGCCGGAGGAAGCACGTAATCCACCATGCCGGTGTTGATTGCATTGCGTGGCATGCCGTCATATTCTGTGGATTCCGGATTCTGGACCATTACCATACCCCCTTCCCCCTTGACAGCCCTCACGCCAAGAGTTCCATCACTGCCGGTTCCGGAGAGCACAATGGCAATAGCCCGTTCTTTCTGATCCTTGGCCAGAGAACGAAAAAAAAAGTCTATGGGCAGGCGATGACCTCGGATATCTGTGGGGTTCAGCAGGTGAAGCTTACCGTTCAAAAAGGCCATGTCGTATTTTGGAGGGATGATATAAATGCAGTTGGGCATGACCTTTATCCCGTCAGTCACTTCAAAGACCTTCATGCGGGTATAACGTCCAATGATGTCTGGAAGAATGCTTTTGTGCTCAGGGGAGAGATGCTGCACCAGTATAAAGGCTATCCCCGTGTCAATATCTGCTGGCATACCGGAAAAAAAGGCCTCAAAAGCAAGAAGTCCGCCAGCCGATGCTCCTACGCCTGCAATGGGGAAGTTCTTTTCATCTGGTATGTTTTTGTTAATGACAGGTTCGATTATGTTCTCAGGAATTATATTCTCAGGAATTGTGTTTTCAGGAATTGTGTTTTCAGGAATTTCAATACCTGATTTCGCGGTGGGTGTTTTAATGTTTGTCTTTTTATCAGCCATGACATCTGTTCCCGTTTTGATTTTTTGTGATTGTTTCAAAACCAACATGATAAGACTACCAAATAAACAGCGTTGTCGCAATTACTATTAAAGTGAAACTCCTGTGCAGGGAAAATTAAAGATAGCAAGGTGTATGTAAAAGAATTGTATAAAAAGGATTGACCCATTTATATTGATCGATTTTAGTCCTATTATATATCTTGAACATTCGATGTAAATACAAAAAATGCTAATTGACTCTCTTGAGGCAGTGTGTCGCGATCAGCTCTGAAGGAAGTCGAAAATGGCAAAGGAAAAATAATATTATGGAAAACAGCGTTATGCAAGCAGAAACGACTTATGACAAAGGTGTTGCAACCGCAAAACCGACTTGTGACAGCAGCTCCTTTTCCCGATACCTTGCGGTGTTATCCCAGGTTGACGGCACGACTCCTGCCAGATCGATTATTTATAAACGTACAATGGAGCTTGTCACTCTTGATGTTTCAACCGGAGCTTTGCCCAATACCATCCGCATGATGCTTGTGATGGCAGGGGTGAATAATTTTTTGCCTCCCCAGTATGCCAATTTCCATACGGTTGTACTTGAAGGGGCGATTTTTCTACTGACCCGAATGCCCATAGATCGTGTTGTAGACAAAGTGGTGGATCAGCTTCTCCTGCCTCCTGCTGCCGGAGCAGGAGAGAGGATCTGCACCCTTGTCAGGGATATGCCAACGCTCCACAAATTAAGCCAGATAATAGGCCGAAGCCCAGGGATTGATCCTGACTTCAAGAAATCACTTGTTGACCTTGAGGATAATATCTCAACAGTCAGCTATGAAATGTTGTACCAGCCCCTGATCAAGGAGCTACGTTCAGGCTCTCTATCCTCGACCGGCTTTAACTCTGAAAATTCAAGAGTTGATATTGAAAAGAGAGTTCTTGCAGAAGCAAGTGTCTGTGCGGTAATTCCAGGTCAGTTATCAGGGCAAAACAGAAGATATCTCTCCAGACAAGATCCTGGCATAGATAAAAACAGTAATAATGACCATGCCCTGATGGGCACAACGAAAAATGAAAGCCCTATAATTACTGCCAATTCAAGAGATTTTCACACAAAAATCTCTCAGGAGAACGTAAAACAGATAGTCTTTAAGATGGTAAAGCCTGCAATCAAAAAGAATATGCCGGCAGAACTTGCACTGTGGAAGCATCTTGGTGACTACCTTGACAGCAACAAGGAGAAGTGGGGTCTGGGCGAATTTCAATTCAGAGGGACAATTGACCAGGTGAGCTGGCTTTTGCAAAATGAGATAGATCTGAGCCTGGAACAGAAAAATCTTGATGCAGTCAGAGACTATTATCGGGCTGATCCTTCGGTCTCCATTCCTGAAAAGCTCTCTCTCTCCACACCTGGAGTCACTGTCATGACCCGCCTTGATGGCAGCAAGATCACAGATGTTGATCATCTCTCCAGCAGACAGAGACGGATACTTGCAAGAAAGTTGACCCGTCTTTGTATTCTGCAGCCAATTATAGATCTGAACAAAGAGAGCATATTTCACGGAGATCCCCATGCCGGAAATATCGCTTATAAATTTGAAAACAGCAAACCCGGGATCATATTTTATGACTGGGCAATGGTTGGAAGACTCGGAAGGCTGGAGCGTCTGGCTGTGATCCTTATGATTTCAGGGCTGATTGCAGGCAATACAACCGTGATCTACTATGCGGCAGATATCATGTCCGGAGGGAAAATAACTTCTGATGCTGATCTTGGCCGCAGAGTTCTTGATATTATAAAAAATATTACACAACAAAGAGAGAGCAGGATCAGCGGAGTTCTCTCTTCAGTAGAGTCCCTGATCGAGCAGATCATGTATCAGGGTGTTGTATTTTCATCAGATCTGCTTGTGTTTGAAAAGGGGCTTGTGACCCTCAAAGGCGTTCTTGCTGATATTGACCCCTCCTTTGACCGAGATGAGTATGTTGTCTGGGCTGCTGCCGGGCAGCTTGCAGGCGATGTTGCTCATTTCAGGCTCCAATCAATGCTTCTCAAGGAGATATGGTCTCTTTATAAATACAGCCTCTCTATTTTCTTCGATATCCAGAAGGCTATATTCAGGTTTGGATGGGATATGGTAAGAGCATAGAACTCTCTTTTTAGGCATGCTTCATTTGCCGGTTTTACACTTTTTGAAACCTTATCCCCATCTTTAGGGGATTTTTTCAAAAAAAATTGTAAATTACTTTGTAGGTGATATGAAGGATGCCTTTTTTTTGCCGGTTTTTTTGCGTGAGTGTTCATAAATATCAAGCAGGGGGAGGAGGATCGAAAAATGCTGCAACTCCAGTTGGATCAGGCACAGAG
>JADGBC010000123.1 GCA_015231705.1 Desulfamplus sp.
ATCCCGATATCTCCCGAATAACAATTACCACTCTGGCAGAACCTGCTCAATTAGCACAGTGCATGAAGCACAATGGTTACTGGCTTTTCAGGAAGATTGTTAAGCACTGAAAGACCTGATTCAACAGGCTTTTGAATCATGGATTCGCTGATGAGAAAAATATCCGCACAACTGCGGACAAGTGATTGCCACACTCCGTTGTTGCGGACAAATTTTTTGATCTGAACATCGGAAATTTCATCTAATTTATCTACAATTTTAGATTCAAGCTTTTTATCTTTTATTGCCAGTGCAAGTCTCAACAGCATAATGACTCCTGTAAAAACATAAGAAGGCTACACTTATATAGACTTCCAGAAAAGTCTTTTGGTGAGACAAACCCTTTGTCCGTATTCTCCGGCGGCATTTCCACCAATTTAATTATCTGAAAAACTATATAACTGCCATGCCCTGATATGGGCACAACGAAAAATGAAAGTCTTATAATTACGGCTATCTCAAAAGACTTTCATATAACCGGCACGGCCGGAGCGAGGTATTGCTCTTGGCCACAACGAAGAATGAAAGTCGCATGATTACTGCTATTTCAAGAGACTTTCACATAAAAGTGTTTGGACATAAATTTTTTCCTCTATTCAACAATGAATTTGGTAGATTTTAAGGCCATATTCAAAATTTTAACCAGAAAAAAACTTTAGTTCAGGTACTTAATTCTGGTAATGCTCATGACTCTCTGTAGAGAGCAAGCACTCCTGATCTTGCAAGTTTTATAATACCAAAGGGCTGAAGCTGTAAAACAAGTTCATCAACTGCATTTTCTTTTGCGGTAACCTCCATAGTCAGCGTTGAGGAACCAATATCAATGATCTTTGCATGCCATTTTTCAATAATAAGAAGGATCTCATTTCTCTGTTCTGGTGTGGCATTTACACAGATCAATGCCATTTCACGCTTTAACGCCTCTTCCCCTGTCATATTCCTGAGTTTGATAACATTGGTAAGGCGTTCAATCTGCTTCATGCACTGTGCTAATTGAGCAGGTTCTGCCAGAGTGGTAATTGTTATTCGGGAGATATCGGGATCTGCTGTCGGGGCACCACAAATGGTTTCAATATTATAACCTCTTCCAGCAAAAAGTCCGGTTATTCTGGCTGTAACACCAGGTTCGTTGTCTACGAGCATGGTTATTACATATTTTTGATCTTTCATCATTCTCCTTCTTGATATTTTTTTGCTATTGTATAGTTGCAAGACATTAATCAGATGGCAAGATCTAATTGCTGGATTGTTCCTGCCCTGCCATTTTCATCAAGATATATACCAGTTCTTCTTATCTGACCCAAAACATTTTGACTCTTATTGTCTTTGATTGAAAACTCAGTCTCTGCACTGGAGAGAGCAATTGCACCGATACCGCTCTGCTTAAGGGTTTTCAAGTCTGCACTTTCCGGATTTTGGCCAGACCATACAAGGAGTTTTTCAAAAGCTGCATCATTTTCATCAATCCACCCGTTTTTATCTCCGTCGAGCTCTGACAACTCATTAAAACCATTATTGCTTGCAGGACCAAACAGTTCACTTCCGTCATTTACCACGCCATCCTGGTTTTTGTCCAATACAAGAAAGCCGCTACCCTTCGAAAGCCAGGAAATTTCTTCATCCTTACCATCTGAATTAAGGTCAAATTTGAATTTAACATCGCTAAGTTCTGCTGGCTCTCCTCCAAAGTTAATTACAAGTGGATCTGTCAAATTAACATCCGTTATCAGTTGAGAGCTGTTTTCTGAATAGAACTCCCTTTTCATATCAAGACGCAAAACAAAGTTGATAGATTCACCGGTCTGAGTTTTGACACTTCCCTGAGCTTTAAACCGTGTGGCTTCTGATTCGTAATGAGAGTTAAACTCTGTGATGCGTATTCGCCTTGCCGGTATTTCATCAGGTGTTTGACCAGTCTGCTGCGTGCTGTCTGAAAAAACTTTCTGTCCGGCTGGAAAATCATGAAATTGTACACCCGAAGAGACAGGAGAACTAAGTCTGCCCGACTTAAATCCTGAAATATCAGTCAATTTTAGCTTTTTGCCCATCATAGCCTCAAGCATACGCTTCATTGCGGCCAATTTGGGGTCAGCGGGTATATCATCATCATCAGACGTTGCAACAATATCAGTTTGAGCTGGAAAAACACCTGATTTAATTGATATTGTATTTGCTATTTTATCTTTTTTGTGCACCGATGACAGATTTATGCTGTCAGACCTAACAGGTTCGACAAGAGGCTTTTTCTCTTCAAGGAGCTCCATCTCTCTTTTAGAAACATTTTTCTCCTCATATTTTCTATCCGAGTTAAGAATCAGTTGTGATGATGCGATTTTCATTATTGTCACCTCTTCCTTTTTTCATTATTGTCACATCCTACTTATATATACTCAAAGTCGACACCTATCGATTCCTAAGGCCTTTTCAACACAGTCTGAATCAGGATATTCAAGATGAAAGGATTTACAGGATAAACATCTTGTCCATCCTGTAAATCCTGGACATCCTGATTCAGACAGATGGAGATTTGCCTGTAAATGATAGCAAGGTGTCGTTTTTGAGTATATAAATCATTCTGTATATAGATGATTCTGTGCCGGCACACAATGGCCATAACATTGTTAGTCTTCAACGTGTAACATCGCTATAGTATTATCGGCATAATTTTATTTATGTTAAAAAATTTGCATTGATGATACATTGCATAGCAATAACAGCAAGCAAGCAATATATTGAGACAGTCAACACCCCCTACCCTTAATTAAGGTATAGGGGGGATCTCTAAAGAATTTTATGAATAAACTCAAGTTTATTAATTTTGTATTTACCTGTTGTTTTTTTATGTTATCATATGTGCTTATTTTAGCCCCAATATACAGCTACCTGAATCCATGACATACTTTTTGATATATCCTTTTTGATATATCTTGAAATTATTAAATAAAAGAAAAAGTGCGTATTCAAATGAGGATATCGTATGGACACTAACAGACAAACGGGCAACAGGTCAAATATTGTTCTGGTGGATGATATACCAGCAAATCTGAGACTTTTGGCAGGTATTTTATCAGATCCAGATTACACGATACGTCCCATCCCTGATCCTGTGATGGCACTCAATGTCATCAATGCAGAGCCACCCGATATTATTCTGCTTGATATCATTATGCCTGAAATGTCCGGCTATACTGTGTGTCAGACCCTGAAAGCTAACCCTCTTACTCAAAATATTCCTGTTATATTTATCACTGCCAAAGATGACGTTCAGGACAAATTGAAGGGCTTTTCCTTAGGAGCTGTGGACTACATCACAAAACCTTTTGAGGCACAAGAGGTTATGGTAAGGGTTCAAACGCACCTGAAACTCTACAATCTTCAGAAAAATCTTCAGCAAAAAACCGACGAAATGCTGACTCTCAACAGACAACTTGAGCATGAGAACCAGAAACGCAGGAGAGTGGAGGCAGAACTCAAAAAGTCATATCTGTGGCTCAACAGCGTTTTTAATGCCCTGGAAGAGGCCGTCATTATTCAGACTCCGGACAGAATCATCATGGATGTTAATCAGGCTGCTGAAAAAATGTTTGGCTATACAAAAGAAGATCTTAAACAAAGATCTCTTGATATACTACTTGTTGATACTGATCACTATCTGGAGCTTGAAAGAATGATAGAGCAGGCATTTGACAAAGGGGAGAACATCAGCTTTGAGTACAGAGCCAAAAGAAAAAATGGAGATATTTTCCCAACTGAAAACAGTGTGGCATTCTTGAAAAACCAGGGCGATAAATGTATGGGCATCATCAATGTTGTTCGGGATGTGACTAAGAAAAAAGAGGCTGAAGAGAGGTTAAAGGAGAGTGAAAAGCTGCAAACTGTTCTTGAGATAACCGGTGCTGTATGCCATGAGCTTAATCAGCCTCTTATGAGTATCTCAGGCTATTCTGAGCTGGCACTCATGGATCTTTCAGAACTGAACCCTGTCTATATAAAATTGAAAAAAATACGAAAACAGGTTGAGCGTATGGGTGAAATTACAAGAAAGCTTATGCATATATCAAGATACAGGGTTAAAGATTATACAGACGGCAAAATTATTGATCTGGTAAAGGCATCGAAGTCGGACTAAGTGCCAGACCCAAAAGACAATTCAAGGGCAACCGAGTACTTATATGAATTATATGAAATCATTTTTAAAGGCCATTATTGCAGTTTTCAATTATCGTAATAACAGGACGATAACAAACGATATTATCATCAGCCTTACTGCTATCATCAGCCTTATTGTTGGAATTATAGGTGCTATTTTTTTTACCATAACAGTTTTGGATGCAAAAAAAGACTGGGAGGTACAAACAGAAAAAATAGCCAGTGAAATTGCCGTCATGCTTTCCGACTCAGTATGGGATATGAATAATAGACAGATGGTTCAGATACTCACTGTTTATATGAAAACAGATATTATATCCGGCATTAAAGTTGAAGATAGCGACTCCATTTTATTCGAAAAACTACCTCCAAGGTATATCAAGAACAAAACAGTAAAAAAGACGATACGTAAAACATCTTTTTTGAACAAAAATGAAGACCGTAAAGAAGAGGGTATGGAGATTGGTTCCATTGAGGTCTTCTTTTCTGAAGGGCATCTAAAAAATCTTGTTGAGACAATGGCTCTTGTTGGTATTGTTGTTCAACTGATAGTTCTTGTAAGTGTTTTCTTTGGCACAAGAGTTGTCCTAAACACCCTTTTGACAAAAAGGCTCAATGATTTGCTTCCCGTAATTCTAAGCATTGCAGAGGGAGATTACAATCTTTGGCTGCAATCCGTTCCCCAGCGAGATCTTAATGATATAATATCTGCTGTAAATAAGATGTCCCAGGAGATTAGATCAAGAAGAGATGAGTTACTGATATCTAAAAAAAGACTGTTTCAGGCCAATCAATTACTGGAGCAGCGTGTAAAAGAGCGAACCATTGAACTTGAAAATCTGAATCAGGAGCTTATGCTCTCCAAGGAAAAGGCAGAATCTGCAGCAGTGGCAAAAAGCTATTTTCTTGCCAACATGAGCCATGAGATCCGTACACCCATGAATGGAGTTATTGCTGCATCAGACCTTGCACTTGCTGAAACAGGCATCTCTTCAAAAACCAGACGATATCTTGAGATGATAAACAACTCTGCCTACTCTCTGCTTGGTATTATTAACGATATCCTTGATTTTTCAAAGATTGAAGCTGGCAAACTTGAAATTGAATCTGTACAGTTCAATCTGTTTCGCATCATGGAGAGGGTCAAAGATACATTTTCCTATGCTGTTGACGAAAAAAATATTGAATTTCTAATGGATATTGACTCTGAAATTCCCTACGTGCTCATTGGAGATCCATTGAGGATACAGCAGATACTTACAAACCTTATCGGCAATGCTGTAAAGTTTTCCAGGAAAAACGGAGTTGTTGTTCTTGGATTGCGGTACAGCTACCTTTCTGAATCAGATATTGTGTTGACTTTTTTTGTTCAGGACAACGGGATAGGCATGTCAGAAGAGCTTCTTGATAAAATGTTTGAACCATTTTCTCAAGAAGATATATCAACAACAAGAAGATATGGTGGAACCGGCCTTGGACTGACTATCTGCAAGCGACTTGTGGAACTTATGGATGGCCGTATCTGGGCAAAAAGCAGACCAGATGAAGGGTGTACCTTTTTTGTTGAGCTCAAATCCACAATTGGCAAAGACGGGGAACTATATGACATGGTGATTCCGGATATCCTTGAAACCATGCATATCCTTGTTGTTGATGATAACTATATCAGTGCAGAGATTGTGAGCAACCTACTCAGACGTTATGTAAAACGTACCTCTATTGCATCCTCGGGAAAAGAGGCTCTTGAGATTTTTGATTTAAACCACCACTCCGAACAACCTTTGGGGCTTATTATTACAGACTGGAAGATGGACAATGGGGATGGTATTGAACTTGCTCAAAAAATACGTCATGAAAGAAAATCAGAGGTTCCAATAATAGTGATGACAGGATTCAGTAAAAACTTTGATCAGAAACTTGCCGGAAACGTCGGCATAAACGCATTTCTGACAAAGCCTGTAAACCAGTCAACCCTTATGGATGCCATTGTAGAAATTTTCTGCAAAAATATAAAATCTGAAAAGATTCTTGTTACAGAGGCCTCCATGTACCATGAAAAATTCAAAGGCATGCATATTCTGCTTGTCGAAGATAACACTACCAATCAGCAGATTGCCACAGCAGTCCTTGAAAATACGGGTTGCAGGCTAAGTATTGCTGACAACGGAGAAAAAGCAGTAAAAATGATCTCTGAAGCCAGATATGACCTTGTGCTGATGGATATTCAGATGCCGGTTATGGATGGACTTGAGGCAACAAGAAGAATACGAAACAGCGATTTTGCACCCGATATCCCAATTATTGCCATGACCGCTCACGCAATGAAGGGAGATATGGAGAAATGCCTTGCTGCCGGAATGAATGATTACGTCTCAAAACCGATCCGCCCTGCAGATCTTTTAAAGACAATATCAAAATATCTCTTTGTGAACAGCTCTAAACTTCTGAACAAAATCAGACCTGAAAATATTACAGACCACTTGCAAAAGATCACAGACAACCTGGAAAAGATTGCGGGCAACCCAGAAAGGATTGCAGACAGCCCGGAAAGGATTACAGACAACGACAAACTTTCATTGTCTGATGCTGGAGCCGAACCGTTTGATATCTCTTCTGCTATTGACAGGCTTGGAATTTCTCAGACGGTTTATATTGGCATTCTAAAAGAATTTGCAGATGAGCTTGGTTTAAAGTCAATTGCTGTTAAACAGGCTTTTGACCAGGGGAATCTGGATGAGCTTCAGCAACTTGTCCATTCATTAAAAGGAAGCAGCGGCAGCATCTGTGCTGATGCTCTATTTCAGACATGCGAAAAGCTTGACCATGCCTGCCGTAAACTTATAGATTCAGTTTCCAAAAAGAGCGAATCCTTAGATGAATCATCTGAACCGGTCAGCTCGCCAGTGAAAGAGGCCATGTTATCAATAGAGCCTCTGGTTATAGAGCTTGACAACAAAATCAAGGAACTTGTTAAGTCTGTTGAAACGATAGATTTGCTTCCGACAGACTCATATGATATCGATATTGAAACTGTTGAAGATATGGATGCAATAAAGAGCCTTCTTGCGAATCTGGCAAAGGAGCTTGATTCCTATAATCCATTAAAATCCCAGGAAATTCTGAATGTTTTGTCAGAGAGCCTGAATGACTCCACTGTTAATGAAATTATGGTTCTGGTTGGAAGTTATGATTTTGATGAGGCAAGAGTACTGCTCAATGACATGGCAGACAAAATGGGATTGACTCTCTAATTAAGTTGTTAAAATAGCGGAAAACAGATGAATGAATTTAACCAGAAAAAACCTTTGATTCTGATTGTTGACGATGAAGTTGTCAATATTGAGATTTTAAGAGAGATCGTTGAAAACTCGTGCGAAGTTATCGCTACCAAAAGCCCGCTCAAAGCCATTGAGCTTGCTGAAAAATTTCAACCTGACCTGATTCTTCTTGATATTATGATGCCGGAGATGGATGGCTGGGAAGTGTGCCGCAAATTAAAATCAAACCCAAAGACTGCAAAAATAGGAATCTTTTTTGTAACAGCAAAAACAGATCCTGCGGACAGAATCAAAAGTTTTCAGGCTGGTGCTCAAGATTATATTACAAAGCCTCTTTTGGCACTTGAGGTTCAAGCCAGGGTGAGGGGTTATCTTGCAAGAAAGCAGGAGGAGAATTGCCTCAGACAGCAGCTTGAACAGGCAAGAAAAATGGAGGCAATTGGCACGTTGGCCGGAGGAATTTTACATGATATCAACAATATTTTGACTCCTATTTTTGGATATCTTCAGATTCTGATGAACAATATTGACGGAAAAGATAATGCGATGCTTGGCAAGATATATCTTTGTGCCCAGAGACTTGCCGAGCTTTCAAGGCAGATACTCAATTTTTCCAGACAAAATGAACATAAAAAAGAGGTGCTAAGGTTAAAAATTCAGATCAAGGAGATAGTAAAACTTTTAAAGATAGCTTTTCCAAAATCCATTATTTTTTCCCTTTCCATTGCTGACAAACCTTTGAAAATAAAAGCTGATCTTACCGCAATTCATCAGGTTGTAATAAATCTGTGTGTAAATGCTGTTCATGCCATGAATGGAAAAGGAATTTTAAAAATCGTGCTTGATGAAGTCAATCTGCCTTCAGACATGAAGGTGTCCACGCCTCCTGATCCAGATAATGGCTCTGCGGATAATTTGACTATTCAGCCTGCGGACAAGCAAGAGAGCAATGAGCTGGCAGTAAAGGATCAGGACGAGTTAATCGAACAGACTTATGTGAAGTTGACTGTTGAGGATAACGGATGCGGAATGGATAGTCAGATGCTGTCCAAAATATTTGAGCCTTTCTATACTACAAAAAAATCTGGAGAGGGAACAGGACTTGGACTCACAACGGTAAAATCAATTATGGAAGAGCATCAGGGAAAAATAGTTGTGGAGAGCGAAAAAGGTAAAGGAAGTGCATTCCATCTTTTTTTTCCATCCACAGATCATGGACAGAAAAAATCTGAGTATCCCCAAATCAAAATGGAGAGAGGCACTGAATCTGTTTTGATTGTTGATGATGAGAAGGATATAGTAGAATCCATCTCAACTGCTCTGAGTGAAGCAGGATACCAGACCATAGCTACAACAAGAAGCGATGATGTTATCGATCTTTTCAGCAGCAACAAAGTTGATATTGTTGTTATGGATATTGAAATGCCAGGACTTAATGGTATTGAAGTTGCACAGAAACTTCGTAAAATAACCCCATGCATACCTGTTGTTTTTTGCCCTGGTTATCAGCTTCAAGAGCATGACGAACTGACAAAGGGTTTATATAACTATCTGTTATATAAACCCTTTAACCCCCAGGATCTGTGTAGGCTGATCAGAAAGGCTCTTGCTTGATCAGCAAAATAACCGGCACGGCCGGAGCGGAATATTGCTCTCGGCCACAACGAAAAATGAGAGTCACATAAACACGGCTATCTGAAGAGACTTTCACATCAAAGATCAGTATTTAATTGTACTCTGCCCTGATATCCTTTTTGCTGATCTTGCCTACTGATGTTTTTGGTATTTCCACGTTCAATATGACTTTTGAAGGTACTCCATACTTAGGAATCCGCCCCTGCTCAACAAATTTCATGCAAAACTGCTGAATATCAGACTCAGAGATCGTATTCCTGAATTCGTTTCTGAGCACAACCATTGCCATGGGGCGTTCTCCCCACTTTTCATCCGTAATACCCACCACAGCCACTTCACTTACAGCCTCATGTTGACTTATAATATCCTCCAGCTCCAAAGATGAAATCCACTCTCCGCCGGTCTTTATAACATCCTTTAACCGATCAGTGATCTTGAGATAACCATCTTTGTCAATCACACCGATGTCGCCGGTGTGAAGCCAGCCATTTTTCCACAGTTCCTCACTCTTCTCCTCTGCCTTTACATATCCTTGAGAAAGCCATGGTGCCCGTGCCACCACCTCTCCTGCTGTCTGTCCGTCATGGGCAACAGGCTTTCCTGCCAAATCAACTATTTCAAGCTGGACGCAAGGGACTGGCAAACCGGTCTTGCAACGAATCTCCACCTGCTCATCCTCTCCCCACTCCAACATGTGGGGTTTGATGTTTGCAAGGCTCAAAAGAGGGCAGGTTTCAGACATGCCATATCCTGTATAAAGATTTATTCCGTGCTTCATTGCCTCATTGCATAGCCCCTTTGAAAGAGCAGAACCGCCAAT
>JADGBC010000124.1 GCA_015231705.1 Desulfamplus sp.
ATTCAGGGCACGGTATAAAGCCTTATATAAATATCCGGCAGGAAAGCAGATTGAGGCCAGGATTTACAAAGACTCCGGCAGCGTCTGTCATGTGTTGATGAAAGCCACCCACCACAATGAAAACAGCGTGATTGAAGAGATGGATTTAAATGACCTAATGCTTACAATTACCGATATAAGCGATTTAAAAGAGACAAAAATTCAGTTGGGAAATACACTTGAAGATGCCAGAAAAAAGGAAAAAGAGATCAGGGGATTATTAAAGGGTGCTCAAGCTGTTCTTGAGCACCGTGATTTTGACACTGTTGCCCGAAAGGTGTTTGATATCTGCTCGGAGCTTATCGGTTCCACCTCAGGGTATGTGGCACTGCTTGCAGAGGACGGCTCTGAAAATAATGAGGTACTGTTTCTGGAAGCAGGGGGGCTTCCATGTGATGTGGATCCGGAGTTGCCCATGCCCATACGGGGATTACGGGAGGTGGCATATAGGGAGAACAGGTCTGTATATGACAACCATTTTATGGAAAGCAAATGGCTAAAATATATGCCTGCAGGTCATGTCCGACTGGAAAATGTCATGTTTGCCCCACTCATCCTGAAAGGAAAAACAGTCGGGATTATCGGATTGGCTAATAAACCGTCAGACTTTACGGACAATGATGCGAGGATTGCAGAAGGATTCGGAGAACTTGCCGCCATTGCTCTTCGGAACAGTCGCAATCTGGATAAGCGGAATATGGCTGAAAAAGCCAATGCCAAACTGATTGAAGAACTCAAAGAGGCCCTGGCAAATGTAAAACAGTTAAGTGGTTTGCTCCCCATCTGTTCCTTTTGCAAGAAAATCAGGGATGATAAAGGGTACTGGAATCAGATAGAATGCTATATTCGTGACCATTCAGATGCTGAATTCAGCCACAGCATCTGCCGTGAATGTGCAAAAGAACATTACCCTGACTATGACATTTATTAGGCCTTTCGATAGCAACTCAGAAAAAAGGCTCGTTTTTATTTTAAAGCTCTTATCTTACCTTTTCGAGGCGTTGTACAAAAATACTGATCTTAAAACAAAATACTTTTTCTGGAACACTAGAAGGCTGCTTATGAATCGTACAATAATTGACTACATTACCGGCAAAATGATTCCTGATGTGGGTGCAGAAGGAAGTCGCCAGCTCTTTGAAAAATTTCTTGTTGAACATAAAGGATATGCAAAAGAGGATGTCAGAATTGATGTACCTATAACTGTTCTTTTCAAGGAAGAGGAGTATGTTTCAACAGTTGACCTCATAGTATTCTGCAATGAAAATCCTTTTATGGCTATAAGATGTATAGCAGGCTCCCTTGGTTCATACGAAAGAGAGATCCTTGCAGCAGCGAGGCTGGTTTATGATGTTCAAATACCTTTTTCTGTATCAACCAATGGAAAGGACGCACTTGTAAGGAATGTACTCTCAGGCAGACCTCATGGAGAGGGGCTTGACGCGGTTCCGGCAAAAGAGGATTGTGCTAAATTTCTTGAATCATTTACCTATATCCCCTTCCCTCCAGAAAGAAGGGAGCGGGAAATGATTATTTTCCGCTCCTATGATATCGAGAGAAATGATGGAGAGTGTGATGCATCTCCGTTTCTAAACGGTCAGATTCTTTAAACTCTTATTCTATAACACTGAAAGCTCTCGCTGACAATGCTTGCATACATTAGCTCTTTTTTTAATAATCTCGGCACAATAGGGACATTCTCGCGTATAGTGCCGCTCATGTAGTTTCCGTACGGCTGTTTCCACAGCATCCTGAAGGGCCTTACTTGGAAATTTGTAGTTAACAAGATGCTCCACAGCATCTGCACTGCCGATATCTCCAACCATTTCAGCAGCTTTAAGCCTGACTCTCGGAGGCTGGTTGGGATTGAAAAGCATCTTCATTATTTCATCCCAATCCCCTGATACATAAAAATCAGTGAGCAAAGAAAATCCCTCTTTCATTGCTTCTTGAAATGCCTCTCTAATGGCTAATTCATCATCACCCAACACCTGCCCCTTACCGCCTGACGGACTAAATACGGGCATATACTCAAAATTACTACTTCCAGGATAGTTGATGCACCTGTAAGATGCATAATTCTCCATGCTTTCTTTTAAGTTATTCCAACCTTCATTGTATGAAGAGCATCCATCATTAAAGCATACAAACATGTATGGAGTTCCCCAGCCCAGACCGTCGCTGAAGTTTATATCAGGCACCTCCCATAGTGCCATGGCAGTATTACAATGGGGACAATCCGGTTTTTCCATTGCCAATATTTTCTGAAGAATTTCTTCTTTTGTCTCAAAGGCCATATTTTTCTCCTTAATACCAGTGATATTATAAGATATCATTTAAGTTTATGTGAAAGTCTCTTTACAAACTCACATCTCCCGTCATTCAAATCAAATTTGTATACGCACAAAATTAAGTACTAAAGAGGTATTGTCAATTTGACTATATTGTTATCAAGTCTGGGTTAGCAAAAATGCTATTTTCTGGTTGTTTATGTGAAAGTCTCTTTAAATAGATGTGCTTCTTTGACTTTCATTCTTCGTTGTGGCCGAGAGCCGATATCCCGCTCCGGCCGTGCCGGTTATTTCAAAAACAAAACATTCTTATCATAATTGGTCTCAAATATGCATATATATTCTTTATAAAAAAAATTTTAATTTTGCCACACGATAAATAATTTCATCAGACGAAAGGAGGACTTAATAAATGAAAACTACCTATAAACAGGATACAGAGATCCTGAAACACGGAGAGGATAGCAATAACGGATTAAAATCATTATTATATTTCCTCCTGATGGCAGCCATTATCTGTTCCATGCTGTTTCTGCCTTATAATATATATGCCTCAGGTGACATTCAGTTTGGAGCACAGATAACTGACAAAAAAAACTTTTCCGGCACACTTTCCGGGCGATTTGCCAAAGAATTTGAAGCATCTGATCTCTATATTGTAGCGTATTCAAACTCTGAAAATCTTTCATTAGATAAATTGTTTTCACTTGAAATAGTGAATAACGAGGAAAAAAGGTTGGTCTGGAAAAACCAGATTTCAATATTTTCAACCTATGATTGTATCAAAAAAGGAGGATGGGGCACATTATCCTCAATAGATTTTACCCCCCTGAAAAATCAGGAGACCGGAGATATTGGCGATCTTATATTTGTTCTCTTGGTTGTAAAACATGGTGCAGACCCTCTTGATCCGGTAAACTGGTATGATAGTGCAGTGACCACCCTACTTACAGATTCAGGACAGAGAATACCAGGCCAGACAGCGTTTGCAACTGACCAGAATAACGACAGATACTATCCTGAAAATATCACAGACGGAGACAAGCCGCTCTCTCCTGCTCCTGCAGAGGATACAAATAAGGATACTGATGCCTCTGAAGTTGAAAAACCAGATATCTACAAAATATCTGGCAGCAGGCTTTTCTACGCAAACGGCAGTGCAGGCCGTTTTCAGGTGGTAGATATATCAAAACCAGAAACTCCAGATATTATCTACTCAGAGACGCTTTTGAACACTCCATTAGACCTGTATATTATCAATGATTATGTGCTTCTGATAGAGCAAATAAGCGAACGAAACGATATCTCTGTGGCACTTAAAGTATTTCATTTACAAGGAGATCTTGTCCATAAGGTAGCAGATGAAGCTTACACAAATATCCAGTACCTTGCATCCAGACGATCAGGAGAGAGAATTTTTATCACAGGCACCACTCCATACTATTACCCATACTATATAGACGATACGACTGTTGATGTCGAAAACGGTGATATTAAAGAAGGTGGCTCACAAGTGGCTGCCATAGACATCTCAAATCCGGCATCACCCAGGCTGATATCCCAAAAGAGCCTTGAAGGATATGATTCAGACATATACATAAACTCAGATTATTTGGTTCAGATTGCAAGAGAGAGCTGGGATTCAACTGTTCTGCACATTTTTGACCTTGACCGAAATGATCCTCTGACACAAGGTGCTCAGATTAAAATTCCAGGCAGGATACCATCTGAGTATCATGTGAGTATTGATCAAAATGCCCTGTTTGTGATTTACCGTGATCAGGATATCAAAAATGGAAGCTCTCTTAAGATTTTTGATATCAAACCAGGAGAGATAACAAATAAAGATGCAATAGAAGAAAAAGGCTCGGTTAAAGGTATTGCCCCTGGAGAAGAGCTCTTTGCAGGAACCTTTATGGACGATAGAGCCTATATTGTAACCTATGAGAGAACAGACCCTCTGTGGGTTGTAGATATTTCGGATCATTCAGCCCCGAAAATAATGGGAGAGCTTGAAGTTCCTGGGTGGTCAGAATATATAAGATTCCATAAAAACAGACTTGTTGCCCTTGGATATGATGACAGTGATGGAAAAAGGAGAGTCTCTGTTGCTCTGTTCTCGGTCGAAGACCCCTTAAAGCCAGTGCTTCTTGACAGAGATACTCCTCTGACTGGAATTTCAGACTATACAAGCTCTGTTGCAATTGACGATGACAGAGGTTTTTACTGGAATACAGCATCTGGAGTCATAATGGTTCCAATCAATTACTACACTGATGGAAACTATTCTGGTCTTGAGATAATTCATGTTGATTCCACTTGGGACTCTTTTAAAAGAAAAGATTTTGTTCAGGCTGACTTCAATGTCCAAAGAGGCACGGAGGCAGGTGTTTCCGGCTCTGAGGCCAACCTTGAAAATATCGCACTGAGCATGGGAGATGCAGCTCTAAATACAATCAATATAAATCCCAACCAGAAGCCGTCTATTGTTGGAGAGATTCGCCTTGCCTACAATGCCGAACAGATAGCTGTCTATGATGGTGATACTCAGAACAATAAGACACTATTTGCACTTGGAGGAGATTTTTACACTAACGGCACCTCTGATCTTATGCGTTATGACAAAAAATCGGAAAACCAGACAGGTGACGGGGAGTTTAATCTTAACGCACCGGCAAGCATGACAGATTCCGAGCTGCTCTATCCGGAACTTCTTATGGATAAGGAGGGAGGTTTGGGATTGATATTCTCATGGGGCTCTTCGGCATTCAGGCTGTTTGACCAAAAAACCATGAAACTTGGAGATATTATAAAACTTGGAGATCTTTCCAACTGGAACACATCATCTCCCATAGTCTCAAAGAATCAGCTCTATTTTGCACTGAGCCAGTATATCTACACAGATAACAATGACCCAAAAGAGATCGACAAGACATATTACAGAGAGCCAAGCTACTCTTTAGACACAATCTTGAAGCGTTATGACTGTTCTGACATGAACAGACCCAGGCAGTTGCCGGACATTTCAATACCAGGAACGCCAAAGGCGATTTTTGACGACACACGTCTTATTACGGTTGAAACTTCAAGATATTACTATCCATACTATATGTACGACACAAAGACCTACAGAAATATAAGCAAAGAGACCGGAAATATAGACAGAGAGGCAAATAATGCAGCAACAGGAGTTGATGCATCTGACCCTGCAACACCAGAACCTGTTATGCCTGTTGAACCGATCATGCCTCCTCCTCCGGATATACCCGATACCCCACAGGGCACGCGTATCAATGCCGTTGAACTTGGGCAAGCCAGCGGAGTTCTTGACAAAACATCATTTTTTGATCAGGAGGAATACGGGTATTCAGAAGTTGTGTGTGACAAGGAAAATATCTACCTTGTTGCCATGAAAGATGACAAAACCGATATTCACAAGATTGATCAAAGCACCCTTGATATAGTCAATACATATACTGTAAAAGGCGTTTTTTCACCGGTAAAGGCCGAAAAAGGAAAGATTCTTCTCACAGCAAGAGGATATTACCCGTACTATAGATTCGTTCCTTACTGGAACAGCAATGAGATAAAATTGGTTGATGTTTCAGGCCAGACATTAAATGAGATCACCACATTTTCAAGTGATCTGTATCTGTCTGAAAACAACACGGTGATGGTAGATGACGGTATTTATATCGCAAATGGATACAGAGGGGTTGTTTACCTGCCATTCAAGAAGTAGCATCAACTCAACTGGATGACATAATATAATCAATAAACCTTCATGGCCATTAGGCGGCCACCCCGAATCATGAAAATAAGAATGCATTTTCATGGTAAAATCTGACATAACAGCAAAAGGCGGCAAGGCAAAACATATGCCCTGCCGCCTTTTAATTTCAAACTTGCAGGACTTTTTTAGAGCCATAACTATCTGAATCTATTTATGACGCATTTTTAAAAATTGACTTTTTACGAGACCATCAAATTTATTTGCCAGTATATCTTCGCTGCTTTGATAAAATACGCTTTCTTACACGGATACTTAACGGAGTTACCTCTACAAGTTCATCAGAATTGACAAAATTGAGTGCCTGTTCAAGAGTCAAAGGTTTTATCGGAGAACAGATAGTGCTTTCATCCTTACCTGACGCCCGCATGTTTGTAAGCTTTTTCTCCTTGCATGGATTTACGTCAAGATCATTATCCTTGCTGTGTTCCCCTACAATCATACCTTCATACACCGGTGTGCCAGGAGCTATCATAAGTCTTCCCCTTGGCTCAAGATTGTAAAGAGCATAGGGTACTGCCTTACCCTTTCTGTCGCTTATCAAAGAACCGGTCCTGCGTGTGGGAAAATCTCCCCTGAAAGGTTCATAGCCAGAAAATATGGAATTCATAATTCCGGTGCCCTTGGTATCAGTAAGAAATTCATCACGATATCCGATAAGTGAACGGGATGGTATGGAGAATTCAATATTTGCCCTTCCGCGTTTGTTCACAAGTTTAGTCAGACGACCTTTTTTCATGGAGAGTTTCTCTGTAACAATACCGGTAAACTCTTCGTCACAGTCAACATAAAGATGCTCAATTGGCTCAGTACGCTCCCCGTTTTGTCCTGTCTTGTAGATAACTTCAGGCCGTCCGACACACAGCTCAAATCCTTCTCTGCGCATTGTTTCAACCAGAATAGCCATCTGGAACTCTCCTCTGCCCTGCACGATGAAAGAATCCCTCTCAGCAGTCTCTGTCAAAGAGATGGCTACGTTTGCAAGTGCCTCTTTTTGCAGTCGCTCCCGTATTCTGCTTGACTGGACATACTTGCCCTCAAGCCCTGAAAAGGGGGAGTCAGATATTGTAAACATCATGGATACAGTGGGTTCATCCACACTTATACGGGGCAGAGCTTTTGGGAACTCTTTTGTGCAGATAGTATCTCCAATCTCAAAGCCATCTGTCCCAGAAATCACAGCAATATCTCCTGCTTCAACCAATGTGGCAGGACATAGGGCTGGCCCTTCATAGGTCTGGAGACTGGAAACTTTAAGTTTTACAGGATTCTCATCCTTATCAATCAAAACAAGCTCATCTTTTGAACTGACTCTCCCATTGGCAATCTTTCCAATGGCAAGGCGTCCGGTGTAATCAGAATGGCCAAGATCAGATATCAGCATCTGAAACGGCTCTTCAGGATCAAAATAGGGAGCTGGAATCTTATCAATAATTGTCTTAAAAAGAGGCTTGAGATCAACACCTTCGTCCTCCAGTTCGTTTTTGGCAATACCATCTCTTCCAATAGCATATAGTACAGGAAAATCAATCTGATCATCAGTGGCATCAAGATCTATAAACAGATCGTAAATTTCATCAAGAACTTCTGCTGTTCTTGCATCAGCTCGATCAATTTTATTGACCACCACAATAATTTTAAGTCCGGCCTTGAGTGCTTTTTTCAGAACAAACCGAGTTTGAGGAAGAGGCCCCTCTGAAGCATCGACAAGCAAGATTGCCCCATCCACCATAGAGAGTGCCCGCTCAACCTCTGCTCCAAAATCAGCATGCCCAGGAGTATCAAGAATATTTACCTTGATGCCATCCAGAACAACAGAGCAATTCTTGGCAGATATTGTGATCCCACGCTCTCTTTCAAGATCCATTGAGTCCATGACCCTGTCATCTATAGCTTTCCCCTGTCTGAAAACACCGCTCTGCTTGAACATGGCATCTACAAGCGTAGTCTTTCCGTGGTCAACATGTGCAATTATTGCGATATTTCTGATATTCTTATTCTGAATTTTATTCTGTGAATTTTCACTTCGTGTATTTGCTGCTTTATTTTGTGTCATCTTTTTTTGTCAATCCTTGAATTATGTTAGATTCTTAACTTGAAGAACCCATCCTTATATGTGGGCAACGCACAAAAAGCAAGGAAATAATTAGACTTAATGGGGATTGACCATATAAGCGAATGGGGAGTTATCCAGTCATCAAACGATTTACCATTGACAAGATAGCCTATAATGGATAAAGCATCTCAAAGATACTTTAATTATTTATCAGTAATCTTAGGATCAATTATGTTCAGGAGAGTCTTTTTATTCTGGTTGTGGATTTGAGCGAGTACTGAGTATTGTCAACATTAACAGATAGTTTGAGGTGAATTGTGCTTAAAAAACATTTTTTCTTCTTTGTTGCTTTTTTCTTGTCAGGTTTGTTTGGCTCTCCGAGTATTTCCGTGGTTGACAAAAGCATTATTTTGTGATTATGAGCTTCGCCCCTAAAGTATCTAACAGAATTCGTTGCATCAGATGCTTAATGTTAAAAATTCCATAGCATCTCCGTTTGATAACTTTGATTTTATTGTTAAACCCCTCGACAAAACCACTGTTGCAACGGTTATTAAAATAATTGGCAATCTGGGATTGAAACGAGTTCAGGGTTTTTAAAAAGGCATCATAACAATTCAGACCGCTTTGTATGACCTTTTCTTCCCATTCAATAAAGGCTGTGATGGCTTCCTGTTTTGTATAAGGCTCTTCAAAGATATCAGTCATGGCATTTCTGAGTTGATAGGCTTCTTTCAAAGCCGGACTATACCCAAATGCTATTTCGAGAATGCCGTTTTCTGTTTCAGTTAACTTATCGGGGTTCTTTCTAAAAGCCCATAATAATCCTTTAATCTGTTTATAATCATCTTCAGACAGCTCTTTTTTTAGCCGTCTTTGCTCTTGTTTTCTGATGGAATCAGCACTCTTTCGGTAAGACTGGGCGACATGAAACCTGTCGACAACAATTTCAACTGATTCACCAAGAGCTTCTTTTGAGGCATTTAAATATCCTTCATACATGTCTGTAGCAACCTCATCAATTGTGGTTTTGAGTGCATCAGGGATGAGCTTTAGAAACTTGAAGACAGTCTCTTTTTTGCGATCAGGAAGAACTCCGAGTAATTGAGTACGCCCCTCATAATGAGAACTGGCAATGGCGACAAAACCACGATGCCCTTTCTTCAATGCAATTTCGTCCAGGCCCAAGGTTCCAATGTATGAAATATGATCAAGCGGATTCTTACCAAAACAGGATTCTGACAACATTGCTTCTACCTGCTTTTCACCTAATTTTTCCTTCAAACAGACATCCTCGACACTACTGCTTATTAAACATCGCAAGACATGGTCTTGATATGCCTTTGTGTAGGATTTCCCGGAAGCACGCCATGAAAATCTTTCTGTTGTTGTAGGTTCATTATCACACTCTAAACATTGATAACGGCGTGGCCGAATTTTCAAATACACTTCTCTACCAAGAATCGGTAAATGTCGGATCGTAATCCATTCATCATATCCTCTGAAGTGTCGTATCTCTTGCCCGCATTTTCTACAGACGCCACTTTTATTAGTGCTGCGAAGTTCAATGACATAATCCCCCTTGCTGTCACGAGAAACTTTCAAAATTTCAATATCCGGAAGTTCTAAATCTAACTCAATCCCCATATGGCTCCGTTAATAATAATTGTTGCAAGATATAAAGCAAAGCAT
>JADGBC010000125.1 GCA_015231705.1 Desulfamplus sp.
GCCCTGATGGGCACAACGAAAAATGAAACTCCCATGATTACTGCTAATTCAAGAGACTTTCACATAATAAAATAGCAAACAGGGAAGAAAAGCATTCTGATCAGAGAAAATGTTTACGTTTTAATCCATGTTTTTTTATTTTGTAGTGAAGAAGCTGGCGGGAAATACCAAGACGTTGTGCCGCCTTTGTGACATTGCCGGTTGACCATTCAAGGGCCTGGATAACGGCCACTCTTTCATTATTCTCCTGAAGCTGGTCAAGAGGACAGACAGGAGTGGAAGCACTATTTGAATGACCATTCATGCTGTTTGATAGGCAATCCATGTTTCCTGAGTTGTAATCCATGTTTCTTGAGTTGCCAACTGTGTTTCTTGAGTTGCAATTCATGTTTTCTGGACTGCAATCTACTGGACTGCAATCTAATTGATGAGACGAATTTTCTGCAAATGTATCGAATCCTGATGAGAAATGCTTAAGATCAATGATCTCCTCCTGACCTACAAGGTTCATGGCACCTTCAATAAGGTGTTCAAGCTCCCTGACATTACCAGGCCATTGATATTCCATAAAAAGAGCCATAACTCCATCAGAGACACCTTTGACATGTGTGCCAAGTGAGGTATTAAGCTTGTCAATAAAATGCTTTACAAGATCTGAAATGGCATCTCTTCTCTCCCTGAGAGGGGGGATTTTAATTATCACAACCCCAAGCCGGTAGAAAAGATCAATGCGCAACTGGCTGTTTTTGATTGCAATACGGGGATCATTGCTAACAGAGCTGATAATTTTTACATTAATATCTGTCTCATTTAAAGAACCCACCCTGCGAACTTTTTTCTCCTGAAGTACACGTAAAAGTTTTGCCTGGAGATTCAACGGCATAGCAAGCAGCTCATCAAGAAACAGAGTGCCACCATTGGCCATCTCAAACAGGCCTGGTTTATCCATGGCACCGGTAAATGCCCCTTTGGTGGTTCCAAAAAGAAGCCCCTCCAGAAGATCGTCCGGAATTGCCGCACAGTTGACAGCAATATATTTTTTCTGGTTTCTGAGGCTGTGATTGTGTATTGATTGGGCAAAAAGCTCTTTTCCGGTGCCGGTCTCTCCACAGAGCATTATGGGTGAGGATGAGTTGGCGGCTTTTCTTGCAATGATAACTCCACGCTGAAACTCTGAATTGCTGGTGATCATATCTTCAAAAGAGAATCTGGAGCCATTGCCAAAATCAGGCCTGCACTCATTGATTCCTGCTGTGAAGCTGGATTTTTTGAGAAATTCATAATCTTTAACAAAACAGACCGCACCTGTAACATCTTCACCTCTGAAAACGGGATAAACACTTGTGATGGTATTTGCCACCTTGCCCGATCTGGTTCTGTAAAAAAATATTCTGTTTTTAATTGCGGTTTTTCTGTTGATGCACTGCATGATCATGCTGGTGCTGTCATTAAGAGCATAGATATCAGTGACTTTAAGCCCCAGTACCGATCTGGAGCTCAAGTCATCAATTTTAGCCTGGGCACTGTTGTAAAACAGGATAACCCCTGACTTATCAGTAATAATGACACCATCATCCAGCCTGTCGAAAAGAGAGATAAAATCAATGTCGGAAAGAGCATCATGAGGCATATAATCACTACGAATATCGGATTTGTCAGAATTATTACCAACTAAACCAAAACCGTTACTGTTCATGATTTTTTTAACCTCATATTCTCTCCCAACCTTCACTGTTGTTCAACAAGAAGATCTCCTTGCAAAAAGCAAAAAGGTTGCATTTATGGATGATGATGACCACTGCACCCCCCACCATGGCCGTGAGAGATGCAGGTCAATTTTGGCGTAAACTTCTCCAGCCTGTTTTCCTTGAGCATCTCAAGATTGGTCTGGACACTCCCTTCAACAGCACGGAACACTTTTACTCCTGAACTTGCAAGTTTATTTAACGCACCTGCTCCAATACCACCGACAACTACAACATCGGCAGTGGCACCGCCCATAGCCTTGAGAGGCTGACAGTTGCCGTGAGAATGTTCCTTATCCTCATTTATAAGTACCTCATATCCATTGGTTTCGGTATCTACAAGAACAAAAAACGGTGCAGAGCCAAAATGGTTATAAACCGAACCCGTGAGTCCAAGCTGACTATTTGACGGAAACACAACTTTCATTGCAAAACTCCTTATTTTCATATAGCATGTTGCATGTTTTAATACAGTATGTCACTGGAATACTGTTAAGAGCATATGATTATATGAATGAATAGAGTTGATATGTCAACCGGAAAGAGAGCTATTGATGAGAAGAAAAGAAAAGGAAATAACCCAGAAATCTGAAATTGAAGCTGTTATTAAAAGGGCACTCGTTTGTCGTCTCGGTCTGTCTGATGGAACTATGCCCTATGTTGTCCCGCTCTGTTTTGGTTATAAAGATAACACTCTTTATCTTCACAGTGCTTTGAAAGGGAAAAAAATTGATATCCTAAGGGGCAACCCTAATGTCTGTTTTGAATTTGATGAAGATACTCATATCAAGAAGGTTGAAAAACCCTGTGATTGGGGAGTGAGATTCCAAAGCGTTATTGGTTTTGGGAAAGCATCTTTTATTGAAGATATGGAAGAGAAAAAAGAGGCATTAAACATTATTATGAATAAGTATGTCTATAAAGCCGAGCCCGCCGACAAGAACGAATCTGCTGACAACTTTGCATTGCCTGATAAATTCGAGTTTCCTGAAAATTCAGTAAATGGCACAGCCGTGATCAAGATAGAGATAAGTAGCATAACAGGAAAGCGGTCAGGTTTGTAGGCAGTTAACCTTAAAACCCTGCAGGATATTTGATCAGCAAATGGATCCAAAACAGATCATAAGGGAATATTACAGACCAGGCACAAAACTGTATGATATTTTTATGGCACATGCAGAAAATGTAACCAAAAAAAGCATTGACATTGCACTCAGGATACCCCATTTAAATCCAGATACAAGTTTTATCGAAGAGGCGGCAATGCTTCATGATATAGGGATTTTTATGACAAACTCCCCATCCATACACTGTATGGGTGAACACCCCTATGTGTGCCACGGAATCCTTGGCAGAGAGCTTCTTGATAGTCTGAAGTTCCCATGTCATGCTCTTGTTTGCGAGCGTCATACAGGTGCTGGGATCACTCGTGAAAATATCATGAAAAACAGTCTGCCTCTTCCCTGCCGTGACATGGTTCCTGTTACTGTTGAGGAGGAGATCATATGTTTTTCCGACAAGTTCTACTCAAAAAATCCTGACTGGACAGGGGGAGAAAAAAGCATAAGCAGAATAATGGATGAGATGCTCAAACTTGATATATCCCACTATGAGCGTTTTGCAGGATGGGTAAAAAAGTTCCTGATTTGATATTAATAAGTTTAACATTGGTTAAAAGCAATATAAACGTACAACAAGAAAAAGGGGAGATGGAAAATGACAATAAAAATTGGAATAAACGGTTTTGGTCGTATTGGAAGAAATATATTTCGTGCCATCAGCAAGGACAGTGCATTTTCAGATATTGAAATTGTTGCCATAAATGATCTGACAAATAACGCAACTCTTGCCCATCTGCTTAAATACGACTCTGTAATGGGCACCTTTGACAAAGAGGTAAAAGGAGATGAAACCGGTATAACAGTGGATGGCAAAAAGATCACTGTATCTGCCCACCGCTCTCCTGCTGATATCCCCTGGGGTAATCTTGGTGTTGATTATGTGGCTGAATGCACAGGTCTTTTTGTAGATAGTACGGCTGCCCAGGCTCATATTGATGCAGGTGCCAAAAAAGTTGTTATCTCTGCTCCTGCCAAGGGCAATGTCAAGACCTTTGTCATGGGAGTCAATGAGGAGGAGTATGACCCTGTAACCCACCATATTGTCTCTAATGCCTCATGCACCACAAACTGTCTGGCACCTGTAGCACGGGTCATTCTGGATAATTTCGGTATCAATCGGGGGCTTATGACGACTGTTCACGCATACACCGGAGATCAGAGGCTTTTAGATTTTCCCCACAGTGATCTGAGGCGTGCCCGTGCAGCAGGGCTCTCCATGATTCCCACCAAAACCGGTGCCGCTGCTGCGGTATCACTTGTGATTCCAGAACTCAAAGGCAAATTTGACGGACTTGCAGTACGCGTTCCCACCCCCAATGTATCTCTTGTGGATGTTGTAATGGAGGTGGAAAAAGAGACCAGCGTCACTGAGGTTAATGAAGCTCTCAAGGCTGCCGCAGGCCGATATCTTGGATACTCTGACCTGCCTCTGGTCTCTATTGATTTTCAGGGTGATCCCCACTCGTCCGTAGTAGATGGTCCATCCACAAAGGTTATCGGCAATATGGTAAAGGTTATGAGCTGGTATGATAATGAGTGGGGCTACTCCAACAGAATGCTGGATCTGATTCTGCATATGGAGTCTTGCAGGGCCATTTAAGGAGCGAGTCCGAAATAATATGCCCATTCAAAAATTTGATAACCACCGCTCTTTAACAGCGGTGGTTATCAATTAAACTTCAGGGCAGGAGCACCAACCATATCAGGAGGCTATCTCTTATGGCAACATCTGTTCGTGAGACCATTGAGTCCGACGCCCTCAGAGCAAATCTAAGGGAGACTGCCCAGAAGGTGGTCATAAAGCCTGAATATACTATTCTGCTTGAGATTGTTTCAAACTTCAGGGGGATACACAACAATCTTGAAACGCTGCTTTACGAACTTTGTCACTCTTTCCGCAACTGGTCTCTTATTCTGCCGCATTTAAGAAGCCATCTGCTTAAAAATTGCCATATCTACAAAAATGATCCCCGTGGCACCAAAGCATTTGAAATTTTTGCAAATTTTTTCCTTCAGGTGCTGGCCGAGTCAGAAAAAAATGAGGCTGTTCAGTCCCAGGCAGTAGAGGCTTTATTTGCATGGCTTGACAAACTAATTTCGCTTTTTGACCATAAAGATCTTTTATGTTACAGGTCTGTGCTCAACAATCTGTTCATACGACTCAATGAAATGGGCAAAAACGAAAGCACAAGAGCTATAATGCACATTGTTCAGGGTCAGCACCCCATGAAAAGGCTTGTATCCCGCCTTCTTGCTTTTGATTTTGCCGATAAAGAGAATATAGCGTCTGACGGATCAACATATGGTTTTGCCGGTAAAGAGAATATAGAGTCTGACAGCTCAATATCTTTTAATTACATCCCGTCTGCAGCTCTTATGGCAACTGTTCTGAAAAAAAACTATACATCCTGGCTTGAAGAGGAGGATCCTGCTCTATGGCTTTTAAATCAGTGCAATGCTGACCTGGAAACTGCACAGCTTTTTGAACCAATATGCCACAACGCTATACGTGAACATCTCAAACATCTTCTCTCGATTGACATTGAGAAAAACGGAGTTTCTGCATTAAAAGAGATGATGAAACTGCCTGCACATCTGGATATTGTGAGAATATACAGATCTATACCAGAGCAGCTTGCAGCAGCAGAACAACTTGCCGAAAATCTCAAACTCCGCTTTTTATTCAGGATAATGGACACAAAGGGGCTATACCTTATCCATGAGGAGGCTTTGCGGGATATAAACAACAGCCTTGTGCAGCTTGTCCGCCAACAGACCTTTGAGGAGATTGAAAATTTTCTTTTAACAACCTTCAAGCTCCTTAAAGCCAATGTCAAAAGATATCCCTACACGTCACTCAAGTGCATACAGGTTCTTGGAGATGAGGTTTTCAAACGGGGTAACAGCCGGATGGTGGAGACTTTCTTGTGGGAGGTGGTAAGATTCGGATTTCAACATGCATCAGTGACGGGCGTGGATGAGGACTGGCAGCCAATAACAAATCCTGCTCATCTTACCAATATACGTGTGTGGCTCCATCTTATCACACAGGAACCCAAATGGTGTTCAACCCTGTTTTCCGCCCTGATTATCAACATAAGACTTGCCGGAACCTGTGTAAAAGATACTGATCTTTTTCAAAGAGATATCACAAATCTTCTGAATCATCCCATTGAACCTATCTACAATCTGGCCAAGCAGTTTGCCAAGCTCATGCCTGTTTTTTTCAATGAAATAGGAGCAGAAGGAGAGCTTCGTTATGTATCCACGGCACTGGATGAGGAGCATAAAAGAAAGGATGTGCTTATCCATTTTTTGAGAAAACAGGCTCATGTGGAGAGCTCCAACCTTATTGTGCAGTTTATCCAGGAGATATTTATCTTCTGGATAACTCTGGACAAACAGCCTCTTGCCGCCTTTTTGCCACCGGAAATATTTGAGCAGGTAGAAACTAAAGGGCCATTTATTGATGAACTGCACGCCCTTGCCATGAGGATAAAAGACAAGCAGCACTTCTCATCAATAGATGACATCCTAACCTGGGGCAAAAAGGAGAGAAAACAGTTTCTTAACAACCAGAAAGATATATCGTTTACAGAGAGAAGGCGTTTTGACAACATTGTTCAGATGTACCGGCTGGTTCACCAGAAGTACCACTTAAGTTTTCAGGAGATCAAGACAGAGTTTACTCAGGCGGAACATGAGGGATTCACAGGTATGCTCTCCATGCTTGAGATTCTTGAAAACGGGAACACCGAAGATTCGCTTGACGCACTTTTGTGCCAGCTTGAAAAGCTCAAGGAGATAATCCTGTCAAGAGAGAAGTTCACAGCAAGAGAGTCTATTCACCATAAACGACATATTGCGGTTGATATTCCCTCTATGTATGGCAGTTACCAGGAGCGTAAATTTGACAGTTTGAGCCTCACTTTCCGCTTGGAAAACCTTGCAAACATATACATTGAAAAGCTGCCTGAAACAGTAAATCTATCCTTTATAACACAACCCACATTTTTCCGTATTGCAAGCTGCCTGAAGCTCTATCTGCGGGCACTTGCCATTGACGGAATCACCTCTCGGCGGCTTAACACCTACATGTCTCTTTTAGACAGCTCTCTGAAAATAAGAAGGTTTTCCTATACCCAGTACATGGATATCTTCAGAGGTCTCTCAGAAGGGGTCAAAGATGTCATATATGCCTACTACACCAATATTCACCAGAACAACCTTTCTATTACAATCCCGCAGATAGGATATCAGAATTTATCTCCAAGATACCGGTCAGCCGCAGGGCTCAAAAGCGAATCCGCGTGGAACGAAAATGAGATTGTCAACACAACCCACCGCCTGTCAGAGTCTTTTTTCAGAGATCTTATAGCCTCCACATTTGGTTTGCAGCACCTAGATAATTTCATAACAAGAATACTTCAGACTTTAGAGCGTCAGAAAAATATTCTTACGGAGGATCTTCTTGACCTTCTGATGACCTACAATCCTGAAAAAACGATCTCGATGCTCCATGATTTTAATCCCCACACCCATGACCTTATCCACCTGAGCAACAAGGGCTTTAACCTTGTGACCATGAGCCAGGACAAACTACCTGTACCGCCAGCTTTTATAATAACCACAGAGATATTCAGGTGCAGAAGTGTTGTATATAATTTTTCCAAGGCAAAAGAGGAGTTCATGAAGCAGATACGTGAATCTCTCACCAAAATTGAAGGGATGACAGGAAAGATTTTTGGAGATCCTGATAATCCCCTTCTTCTTTCGGTCAGAAGCGGTTCTGCTCTCTCCATGCCTGGAATGATGGCAACAATCCACAATGTGGGTCTTAACGAGGAGCTGATTGAAGAGTATGTAAGCACTCATGACCACGCCTACCTTGCATGGGACAACTACAGAAGATTCATTCAGTCATGGGCCATGATTTCAGGAGAGCTTGGCCGAGATGATTTTCAGAAACTTATGGACGAGGCAAAGGCCAGATATAAAGTAAACCTTAAATGGGAGTTCAAACCGGAGCAGATGAGAGAGCTTGCCTTAAGCTACCAGAGACTTGTCCGCAAGAACGGGCTTGGCATTCCGGATGACCCCTGGCTTCAGCTTGTTGAGGCAATATCGATGGTTCTGGACTCATGGGAAAACGCCAAGGCAACCGATTATCGAAGAGTTATGGATCTGTCCGATTCATGGGGAACCGCTGTTATTGTGCAGACTATGGTGTTCGGCAACAAAACCAGCCGTTCAGGTTCAGGAGTCTGTTTTACGTCACACCCCTACCGCAAGGTTCAGAGGGTTGCTCTCTGGGGAGATTATGCTTACGGGGATCAGGGCGAAGATATTGTATCCGGCCTTGTAACCAGCTACCCCATGTCAGTTGAGCAGGCAGAACTTGATGGCAGAAGTGTTGAAAAAAGTCTTGAAGTAAGATTTCCTAAGATTTATGAAAAGCTGCTTGTCATTGCAAGGGAGTTAGTGTATCAAAAACGTTGGAATCCTCAGGAGATTGAATTTACATTTGAAAGTGAAAATGAGGAGGATCTATACCTGCTTCAGACCCGTGACATGATAACCATCAAAAAGAAAGAGCAGTTTGATGTTTTCGTTGAAACAGATGAGCTTAAAAATTCTTTTCTTGGCAAAGGAATCGGGGTGTCAGGTTCCGCTCTTTCAGGGCTTGCTGTCTTTTCAGAGGATAATATCCAGACTTTGCGTCAAAGTTTTGGGCAAACAAAGATGTCTGGCAGTCTTCCAAATCAAAGAAAAACAGTATCTGAAAAATATACACAGGAGATGCCTCTTATACTGATCCGGCAGGATACAGTACCCGAAGATATAAAAGTCATCAGCATGGCGGACGGCCTTTTTACATCCCGAGGCGGGCAGACATCCCATGCATCAGTTGTTGCTGTTCGGCTGGAAAAAACATGTGTGGTCGGCTGCCGACAGATGAAGGTTTATGAGTCAAGGCAGTATTGTGAAATAGATGGAAAACGGATCTCTTTTGGAGATCCAGTATCTATTGACGGCAGAAACGGAAGGGTGTTTCAAGGGATTCACAAAATTGAGAATGAGATGCATATTCTGCCGATATAGCTTTTTTAGACACTCGAGAATCCAGGGGTTAGATATAAACATGTCAAAATATTTATCTTTTTATGGCGGAGACAGGGCGATCTCCATTATCAGGGAACATGGACTTACCCAGGATATTGTAAAAGTTGTGGCAGGTGCCGCAGGTGGACCCAAATGGATTATTCTTGGAGCAATGGATCGTTTTTTGTTTTCAGAGTGGTTCACAAAACGGTCACCATCTACAGCAAAGCCGCCATCTACAGAACAGCCTCCATCTACAAAAAAGGCATCATCAGGATCAAGCCGTTCAGAACAGGCACTGTCCGGATCAGGTAATATCGACCCCCTTTTTCTCGCGGGCTCTTCTGCAGGAGCATGGCGGTTTGCCGCAGCATCACAGAGCGACCCTGCAAAATCTTTGGAGAGGCTGGCTCAGTTCTATATCCATCAGTGGTACTCAATCAAACCAGAGCTTGAGGAGATTGATGTTGAGTGCTGGAAAGTTCTCAATGGATTTATTGATGACAATTCCGTTAATGATATATTGAATCATCCTTACTGTCGTCTAAGTTTCTTTTCCGTGCGGTCCAAATGGGGAGCAGCAAGCGACAATCCCTTGCTGCTGACAACTACAATGATAGGAGCAGCACTTTCAAATGCGTTTAACCGGAAATATCTAAAACATTTTTTTGAAAGAACCCTGTTTTATCATCCATTGGATAAACCCCCTTTTTATAATATGGATCAATATGAGCGATCCGGTCAATTGAACGGCTGTAACCGGACATCATGGTTTCCAATGCTCAAAGTTGTTTTAAACCATGAAAATTTCAAGAAGGCATTGT
>JADGBC010000126.1 GCA_015231705.1 Desulfamplus sp.
TTATTGTAATCTATGGGCTTCTTGGTGCTGTTGGATATTATTTGATTGCAAAACACGCCATAAAAGGACCTGTCTCTCTATTGGCTGATGATTCAAAACATTGATGGAAACTAATCTTTTTGGCTTTAATCTAAATTATAGGTGAACTTTTCCATAATTTATCTAAATTACAGATGAATTTTTCTATAATGTAATTCTAATATAAAAAAACAATAAGGAGTTTTACGATGGAGCTACAGACAATATGGTTTTTTCTCTGGGGACTTTTGTGGGCGATCTTCTTCATGACAGATGGCTTTGATTTTGGCGTTGGAACCCTTTATCCTGTTCTGGGTAAGTCTGAAGAGGATAAAAGGGCAATGATTAACTCAATAGGCCCATTCTGGGATGGCAATGAAGTTTGGCTCATTACTGCCGGTGGCGTCACCTTTGCAGCTTTTCCAAAGGTTTATGCTGTAATGTTCTCTTCACTTTACACTCCCCTTCTGCTTATTTTGTTCGCCCTAATTCTAAGAGGCGTTGCATTTGAATTCAGAGGGCAGATTGAGAGTCCTGGCTGGAAGAGAATATGGGATCTTTGCATATTTATCGGCAGTTCTGTTCCTGCCTTTCTTTTTGGTATTACATTTGCAAATATTTTCAGGGGTATTCCGTTTGATGGTCAGGGGATTTATCACGGAAATATTTTGATGCTTTTAAATCCCTATGGAGTTCTTGGAGGATTGTTATTTCTGTTGCTTTTCATGTTGCATGGTGCAAACTGGCTTGCCATGAAAACAGAAGGTGACTTACATCAGAGGGTTACAGCTCTTTCAGAAAAGATATGGCTGTTTTTGGTACCTGTGGCTGTTATATTTCTTGTCGCCTCTGCTTTTGCAACCCGTCTTTATGATAACTATATGAAGAACCCAGGATTTGTTTTAGTTATTGTCATTTCTGTAGTCGCTCTTCTGGCAGTAAAATTTTTTCTTGCAAGAATGGAATATTTTAAAGCCTGGTGTGCCTCTGCACTTACTATTGTAAGCTGTACTTTCTTTGGAATTATTGGCCTTTTTCCTGTTCTTTTTCCCTCGCTTCTAGATTCAAGGTACCATCTGACTGCATTCAATGATTCATCAAGCCCCATGACCCTTACAATAATGTTAGGTGTTGTTGTTGTGTTTATTCCTCTAGTAATTGGTTATCAGATCTGGACATACAAGCTGTTTCAGGGTAAATTATCCAAAGAAGAGATGGAGTATTGATATTAAGGGCATGTTCTGGACATATTTAAGGAATGTTATCAGCAACAAAAAATGAGCTACCTCGCTGCAACTGCTTTTGGATTGAAAAAGATGAACTATAAAAAATAAAGGAGCCTTAAGATCATGAATATTGACAAAATAGTTTTTGCATTCGCTGGGATTTTAATCCTGTTGAGTGTCATATTTGCAGTTTCACATAGCATTCACTGGCTATGGTTGACTGCTTTTGTTGGGGCAAATATGACTCAGGCCGCCTTTACAGGCTTCTGTCCTCTGGCTTATGTACTCAAATCGATTGGGATTGAATCCGGCAAGGCCTTCTGATTTTTAAAAGAGAAGGTGTGGAGGCTAAATAGTATTTTGTTTTATGTGTTATTCGCCAGGCGTATTTTCAGCCATTTGTTAAAAATTTAAAATTGAAGGAGAATTGTAGTTATGGATAAGTATGTATGCGATCTTTGTGGTTATGTGTATGATCCTGAAGTTGGTGATCCTGATAATGGAATTGATGCCGGTACAGATTTTAACAATCTTCCTGAAGATTGGAAATGCCCTATATGTGGTGCTTCAAAAGAGGATTTTTCAAAAGAGTAATCTGGCTGAACTCAGTTAAAAAATTATAAAACACCCCCCCACCTTCTGAATCACATAGACTCAGAAGGTGGGGGGGTATAAGCCAATCTCTAAGACCATAAGCAGCTTGTGCTGCAATTATCGTAAAGTTGAAATTTATGTACAAAAACATAAGGGGTTTTAAAACCTTGAACCCCTTATGTTCATTTTGCCTTCACATACTTTATGTGAAAGTCTTTTGAAATATCTCCAGCCATGAGGCTTTTATTCTTCGTTGTGCCCGACAGGGCATGGCCGTTATCTTATTGATTCAGCATATATCAACAATCCAACTCTTTTTTAAGCCAGTCTCTTACTTCTCCCTCAACAGCAAATACACCTTTATGTTTCCCGTTAGACTCTATGAATCGTTTTTCAATTTTTTCCGGCATTCTGAAAGTTGACAGCTCTTCTGAATCAAATCCTTTACGTTTTACCAGGGTTACTATAGGTGGATTTTTCCATGTATTGATGGCAAAATAGACAGTTTCGTTATTGTGATCCCTGTAATATGCTTGGCCTCGTAACTGACCCCATTCAAGATGGAGGGCAATAGCCTCTTCAGGAGTCATATCCCAGTCTACAGAATTTACAATATTTAGATCTTTTTTTATATCCTTAAGTCTCATATTATCTACCTCCATGAATCAATTTATTGATTGTTTTAAAAGGCTACCATTTCTATTTTTATAGACTACATGGCATTTACAGTCTGTATTTAGCTTTAAGTTTGCGTTAAATATTGTTTAAAATATTAACATGCAAACTAAATGCCAAGTTATGAGATTGGAAGTTAGTGATATAATTGTGGTAAAAATATGATTTAGGAATCGGTTTTAAATAACCGGCACGGCCGGAGCGAGGTATTGGCTCTCGGCCACAACGAACAATGAAAGTCGCATGATTACTGCTAATTCAAGAGACTTTCACATAAAAACTTGCTCATTTCAGAATACACCGACGTTGAAGGACGGCGTATTGTGATTTTTAAATGGAAAGGTTATTTCGGATTCATTCTTTAATTGTCAGTTTGGGGTGCTACTCTGTCTTGGTACCAGCATGAATCTCTATTTTTCCGATAATCCACTCAGAAATAAAAGAGTCATCAGGCACATGAGATCCAGAGGATGCAACCGGAGGAGCAGGAGGTACAGATAAAGTGCAAGGAACAGGTACATCTGAATCAAAGTCGGAATTTCTATTGGCAGCAGATAAAGAAGTTGGCGATTTAAGGGGCTCTTTTCTTGAACGCTCTTTTTTTTCAGATATATCTGGTTTCTCATGGTTATGTGATGCTCTTTCCAGTTTTGTGGTTTCAAATTCTTTTTCCAGATCCTCCAGTTTGATCTCCACCCTTGCCATAGTTCTATGACCTCCGGCGGAGCCAATGTAATCAAATGCCTGTTTGACTGTATTACCGGCACTTTTACGCAAGCCATCATTTCTTATGATAATAATCAGCTTTTTATTGTAAATGCCAGATACAATACTCCAGTTTGCACTGTCGATCTTCATAAAAAAATCAGCTGTTATTACGCACTGGTCAGGGTTTTCAATTTTACCTGTATGGGCATATACCCTGTGGTTGATTATCTTTTTTCTTCTTATGGCTTTGGCTATAAAATCAACATCCTTGTCTCTGAATTCAGCATGTTCGATTCTGGCTATCAGTGATGGATTGGCATATTTGTACAGAAACTGAAATGCTCTTACATCTTCGAGTGCAGTTTGACGTAAAAAGCTTGCTGTATCAGTTTTAATTCCCATGAGAAGGGCTGTGGCAAGAGGTTTTGATGGTTTTATATCCGCAGCCTTTATATATTCGGTCATCATTGTGGAACATGCACCATATTCTGGTCGGATATCATTAAAAAGAGCACAGTCACAGGAAACAGGGTGGTGATCAATAATGGCATCATACCGGAACATTGCAAAGCATTCGTGGTGATCCGGTTGTGAATCCACCACTACAAATTTATCGAAATGTTTTTCATCAATCTCTTTGATGGGGATAATTTTTATATTTAAAACCCTCAGCATGGTAAGATTATCCGGTCGCCTGATTTCATTGAAATAGGTTATTTTGACCTCACTTACCTTTCTCCACAAAAGACGTTTAATTGCCATTGCACTTGCAATGGCATCAGGATCCGCATTAATGACAACAAGTACTCTGTTGTCTGATGAAAATAGGGCCGTGAATTTTTCAAGTCTCTGAATATGGCTCATAAATGTCCCTTTGTTGTCTAAAATGCAGAAGCTTTATGTGAAAGTCTCTTGAGATAGCAGTCATCATGGGACTTTCATTCTTCGTTGTGGCCTAGAGCGATACTCCGCTCCGACCGTGCCGGTTATCAGGAGTGTTGACGTGTATTGATGTTGCTGAAGAACAGGGTGATAACAATAAAAACATAGCCTGCTACAGCCATCATTGCAAAAAATGCAAAGTGTGTGCCCAGCGGGGCAAGCACAATGGCTGTGAGCCAGTGTATAGCTATTACCATGCCGGAGTGGAGCCGGATGGGGAAATCCCTGAATCTGCATATAACGGCAAGACCGCACAGATTCCAACCATAAAGCGATGCGAATGTGTGAATTCTAAGAAGCCATTTTGTACTTTCAGGATTATAGTCAGGAGACATCTGGTAAAGAATATATATGATGCCTGAAATAGCTGTTGCAATTAGAAATCCAATGCCTGAAGAGAGAAACTGCTTCTGCTGCATTTGCTGTCCAAGTTTTCGGTAAAGGATAAATACCGTAATAACTGCAATGAACAGAATCGATGTAACAATAAGTTGAGGATAGAATTTTTCAAAGAGAATAAATATAAAGAATGTAATAACTCCAAGGTTGATTGCCCAGAAACAGAATAATGAGAGGATGTTGTTTATGGTTTGAGAGTTGATTTTTTCTTTTCCGATGCTTGTGCAGGGCCTGGTTGTAACTATGGTGGTATGCTTTAATTTGTCCGTAGTCCTGATAATGCAGCTATTAGCATTTTTATCAGTAGTTCCAGTCTGTTTGAGATAGCCCCCATTTGTTTTGATCATGGAAAAAATAACAGACAGAGTAATCAGGGATAGAGGAAACGAGAACCCAAGGAAAAATGTATTTAGTGTTAATTTTTCCATAGTCACTGCATGAATGTACTCGTTATTTATAATAACTGCAGTTGACATAAGAAGCCCTATGGAGAGACATAATAGCGATGCCTGATGGAATTTGGCTGACACCGTCTCTTTCATGGTAAAGAAATTCCATGGAAAGATGGAGAATCTTTCAATTCTCAAGCTCTCCACAATAGATGCCAGGCCTAATGATATGAATATGGTCATAGGATATATCTTAAAAAATGCGAACAAGGCATAAAAGAGAGAGAGTATCAGAAACAAGCCTGTACGGGCTGAAAGAGTGCCCGTCCCCTCTGTAAAATAGAGAATGATGGTACCTCCAGTACAAAGATTGAACAGAAAAATGTGAAGCCGCTCAAAGTCATAGTTTTCAAGGGGAAAATATATAGCTGCATATCCGAAACAGAGTGCAATTATCATCATTATGCTGAAAAAAAATTTCAAACGTTGGTTCATTAAATATCTCCTTAATGTATCTATTTTCTTAAATGTCTTAATTTTATGTATGTTTGTAAAAAATTTTTAAATAGTTTCTTTTTGATAGCGTAATGGATTTATTAAATCTTTAAAACCACGTCCTCTGGGCGTGGATAGGTCTATTTAAGCTATTTTTTTTACTAATTTTCTTGTTAAATCAAGATTTACTTAATATCTCTGGCTGACTTTGAAGATATAAGAAACGATTCAAATTGTTCAGCCGAAATAGGTTTTGAGATAAAGTATCCCTGAGCCTGATCACATCCAAGAAAACGGAGACGATCAAGCTGTTCTTTTGTTTCAACACCTTCTGCAACAACCTTCATATTCATATTGCCTGCAAGAGAGATAATGATTTTTACAAGTTCTGACGAACTCTCCTTCTCATCACATATATTATCAATAAAACTTTTATCAATTTTCAATGTCTGAAACGGTAAATTGCTCAGATAGTAAAGAGAGGAATAGCCTGTGCCAAAGTCATCCAGGGAAAATGAGATGCCAAGACGACTTAGCTGTTCGATGGAGTTCATTGCCTGACTGATATCCTTCATCAGAGCTGTTTCAGTCACTTCAAGTTCAAGTGAGGATGGCGGCAACCCTGTCTGCTTGAGGATCTCCTCAACAGATTCAACAAATCCTTTGATATGAAAGTGCCTTGTTGAAATATTGACGGACACTACAAGATTAGAGCCATTTTTATTTTTTTGATTGATAGGATTGTCATGACTATTTTTGTCTCTCTGTCTATTATTATCGCTCGGATTACTCTTGTTATTAGGACTATTATTATGGCTGATCCAGCGTACAGTATCAAAGCACGCTTTTTTCAGAACAATCATGTCAAGGGGAACTACAAGTCCGCTCTCCTCTGCAAACGGGATAAATTCACCAGGGGGGATCATGGTACCGTCCGCTCTTTTACCCCTTACAAGTGCTTCCATACCATAAACTGTACCATTTTTAATAAATATTTTGGGCTGGTAGTACACCTCAAAATTCTCTGCTGCAATGGCCTGACGCAGATCTCTTTCAAGAGCCACTCTTCGTTGTGCTTTTGAATTTAACTCTTCAGTGAAAATTTTGTACCTGTTTTTCCCCTGCTGTTTGGACTGATACATTGCCAAATCAGCATTTTTAATCAACACTTCAGCATCGTGTCCATCATTGGGAAAGACGGATATCCCAATGCTCACACCCAGATAAAATTCCATTGCGTTTATTGTGAATGGCACTTTGAAATCGTCGATAATGGTATCTGCAATTTTACACAGGTCACCAACATCTTCGAGATCCTGCAGAATAAGGGTAAATTCATCTCCTCCCAGCCTGGCAAGCGTGTCACATCTGCGGAGGCGGTTGCTGAGCCTCATAGCGATCTCCTGTAAAACTTTGTCACCAGACTGGTGCCCCATGCTGTCATTGACGTTTTTAAAATCATCAATATCCAGAAGAAAAACACCTACCATGGTTTTACTGCGACGGGCAAAATCCAGTGCATGTTCAAGCCGGTTATGAAAAAGCTGTCGATTAGGAAGATTGGTCAGAGAGTCGAAAAAGGCTTTTTTTGCAAGATCCTGTTCGGATTTTTTCCAGTCTGTTATGTCGAGGATTGAACATACACTCATAGTGGTTCCGGGGAGCATAGCCACGGTAAGACTTACAAACCGTATTTCGCCATAGTAGTTCATGAAGCGGGTTTCGTACTGCCTGGGTGCCGCATGGCTTTGAGCACTTCTTCGCAATCTGTGAAACTCACTCATTCGGTTTATCTCTTCAGGATGAAAAAAGTCCACCCACGATCTGCCTTCCACAAGTTCAGTTCCTGAGACTTTGGCAAGTTTTATAAATTCCTGGTTGGCAAGTCGTATGGTGGTATCCTCAGCAACAAGAATGGCGGCATTACCAGTATTCATAAAGAGAGTTTTATATTTTGCCTCAGACTCACTTAATGCTTTTTGTGTTTCATGAAGGTCTGTAAAATCCAGGAACATTTCAAGCAGCATGGGTTTTCCTTCCCGTATTATTCTGGCAACAGACCTTATGACCGGAATTTCATCTCCATTTGTAGTTATAAGTATGGTTTCCATCGACTTGACAAGAACCTGGTTATTATCACTATCCTCTTCTGGATCATCAAAGATTTCAGGCGGGTATGGTAATAAAAACTGGATATTCGTGGTTCCGACAACATCTTCATATCTTTTATCAAGCATGCGAAGGGCTGCTCGACTGATCTCTCTGACAACTCCTGATTTTTCATCAATAACAACAATGCCTGCCGGAATTGAGCTGAGAATTTGGGTAAGAAACGATTCATTCTCCTGTAGCTTGACCAGCATCTCTTGTATACTTCTGGCAAGAGATGCAATCTCATCATCTCCGGATATTCCTACCCCTTTATTATTACCAGATTTGGTGACAGCCTGTACCTGATAATTCAGGGAAAGTATCCGTTTGAGAACCCTTTTTTCCAGAAGAAAAACAGATATTGCACCCATGAAAAGACCCGTGATAATCATGGCCATAAGGATCATATGTAGTACAGCTACTCCGGAATCAAAAATTTCTCTGGATGCTCTTACACTTATAATCGCGGCAGGTTCTCCTGCAACATCCCTGATAATGCCGAAACATACCAGAGCATCGTTTGTCTTTTCTATCAATGGTGAATTAGAAAGAGTCTCAAGCATCTCTTTATCGCCAATTCCGGCAATCTCCAGATCCAGTTCTATACGCTCTTCCAGACTTTCGACAGTTTTATGCTCAAGTTCCCGTGCCATGAAGCACCATCCAACATATGGTCCCTCCTGACTGCTTGTCAATATCGGCCGACATGCAGCCATATAGATCGAGTTGTTAGATACAATAATGCCTTTAAAACCTTTTTTATCTCCAGGTTCAGTTGGGTTGTTAATGAATTGAGTAACCGTCTCTATAGTACCTGGCGGCAATGGCAGCAACTCCTCTCCTGATGGAGCAAGGTATTTTCCCCAGACCAGCTCTTTTTTTGTATTGAGCAAAATAATAATATTGTTGTTCTGGTTACTAAATGTCTCTATCGGAAGATTGGAGGTTATAAAATCATCTTTTTCCCCCTGTAAAAACTGATAGGTATCATCCCAGAATGCCCAGTCTACAACCAGCATATCAAGATTGCTTATGATTGCTGAAATAGCATTCATACTACGATTCAGGTTTGAGAGTATGAACTTATTTTCAAGCGTTTCAAATTTATTGTAAGTGATTTTTTTAGTTGTAACAAAAAGAATAGCGACAAGTATTGTGAAACAAAATGTAATGATAAGCAGGGTTGTTTTTCTCAGGCTCATTTTTCACCGGCCTCCTTCAGCTTTCGGTCATTCTTTGATCTCATCATTATTCTAACCTGGACAAACAAGAACCAAAAATAATTTTTTGGTTCTTGCCAAAATAACCGGCACGGCCGGAGCGGAATATTGGCTCTCGGCCACAACGAAGAATGAAAGTCACATAAGCACATCTATTTAAAGAGACTTTCACATAAAACATGAAAATAAGGGGTCCGAATCCAATAGTTCTCATTACGACCTACACAGTTGGCATAAAAGAGAATTTTTAAGTTTCTCCGTGCATTTTTAGACCTGTATAGTTTTGCCGAGCAGGTGTCGTAATGCCTGTTCAAGAGTTGGATGTGAAAATTTGAATCCTGAATTTGTAAGTCTTTCAGGTGTAACTCTGGTGCTTGCCAACAACACCTCCTGCCCCATTTCGCCCCAGACCATACGGATTATAGATGATGGCAGGGTAAATTTAGCAGGTCTTGAGAGTACTTTAGCAAGAGTTTGGGTGAAATTTGAATTAGTTACAGGATTTGGAGCGATAATGTTTACCGCTCCATGAATTGAGCTGTCGATCATGATATGGTGCAGGGCATAGACAAGATCATCCATGCTGATCCAGCTCATGTATTGCTCTCCAGTTCCTATTTTTGCCCCAAGTCCCATCATAAAACCAGGAAGAAGCCTCTCAAGAGCACCTCCTGCAGGGGTCAACACCACACCCATACGAGCAAATACAGTCCTTATTCCTGCCTCTTGAACTTTGTTGGCAGAATCTTCCCACTCAGAGCACACCTGGGAGATGAATAGATTGCCACTGCAACTGTTTTCATTTAGACATTCATCACCACAATCTCCGTAAAAACCTGTGGCTGATGCCGAAATAAAAAGCTCTGGCCTGAGCTTATGAGGCAGGGAAGCTATACGGTCAGCCAGAAGGGTAGTGGAGAGATTTCTGCTTTTAATTATGATAGCTTTTTTCTGATCAGTCCAT
>JADGBC010000127.1 GCA_015231705.1 Desulfamplus sp.
AAGGAGGAACAGCAGCAGGAGTGATGGTTGCAGGAATAGCGACCCCTTTGCTGTTCTCAAGCCCCCAGTAGTAGTTGCCGGAAGCTGCATCCAATTGACGGGTAAGTTTGAAAGGTTCAGGTTTCTCTGAAATATTTATGGCCTTACTGTCATATACTCTGGTTTTGATATCGTCTAAAATAACAGTGCCGCCTGCAGCTACCTGATCAATATAGGCATCCTGTTTTAAAAAAGCATCCTCATCATTAACGCCATTATTGGTATCCCACAAAAAATTTGTGCTCATATATCCTTGATATGAACCATCTTCAATAATAGAGAACTGTTTTGTGCTTTCACTATATTTAACATCATAGGTAACTCCATACCCATCCTTGGCAGATGCTTTGTTCAACTCATTTCTTATTGATGTGGTAAGACTTGTGTTATCATACTTTCCCTCTGGAATTTTGGCTGTAACTGTCCTTATATAGTCATTACCATGACCAGGGTCTTCTTTAAAAGTAATTGTGTTATTGGTTGAATTAATTGCCACACTATTTTCCCAAAACACTTCAGAACCAGCACGACCCACAGGAATTTCTGCATTTTTATCAGAGCGAATTTTAAAAGGGTTGGCTTCACCTGCATATGAAATCTTTGGCGGGTTAGAATTGGAATCATACTCTATAGGCTTAACATTAGTACTGTTTCCACTGAAAATATAGCTTCCGCTAATCTGTGTATTTCCAAGGTCTACCATCTGCTGAATGATGTTGTTGATATTATCAATAGCATCTTTTCTGTTCTCCTTACTCAAAGAGGCATTTGAATACCGTAACACATCTGTTTTTACATTCAGTATGATATCGTTCACACTTTTAAGAGAACTCTCAACTCCTGTAAGCCATGTTCTGCCCATCTCCACATTGGTCTCTATCTGCTCAAGGTGTTTGACAGATTCCTTTAAATCAAGCACCTGGGTCATCCCTATTGGATCATCAGCAAGGGTGTTAATCTTTTTCTGGGTGCTCATAACATCATTAGCACTTTTTAGGTCGCTTGTAATAACACCTAACTGATAGGTTGCTGTGCTATATTTTGAAATTGTTGGGACCCTCATGTTACACCTCCTGACTCTCTATTTCAGGGCATTACTAAAATCTTCTAAATCTATATCAGCATCAGATAATGCACCTTTTAACGTGTATCTATCAACTTCATTATGGTATGGAAAAACGATTTTTCTTCCATCAGGATGAAGCATCTTTATATGACTACCTTTTTGACTCACCTTTACAAAACCAATACGCTCTAATGTTGATAATACCTGCTTGCCAGATAATAGCGGCAATTTCATATTGTTAGCTCAAGAAGTTCTTCATATTTATGATTTTTAAGATATTCAGGGTCTGGTTCTAAATATAATAATATCGCATCTTTAATATTCTCTATCGCCTCTTCTTTTGTCTTTCCTTGAGACCAGCAGCTTTTAAGAGAAGGACAACGTGCTACAATATAACCATCATCACCTTTACTAATAGTAACTTGAATCTGCATTTTTATCTACCTCAATCCAATAATTGTATTCATCATCTCGTCCGCTGTTTTCACAAGTTTTGATGCGGCAGCAAAAGCGTGCTGATACTCCATCAGCTTTATCATCTCCTCATCAAGAGAGACTGCCGAGATAGAATCACGCTGTTCTGTAATATAATTTACCATGAGTGTTGAAAACTCCCTGGCACTCTGAATATTTCTGGCATCCACACCAAGAGCACCAAGCATTGTACTGTAATATCCGTCTAAAGTTGCAGTGGTCATACTGGATTCAGGGTCGCCGCCCCTTGCAAAAGCCCACTGTTTCATGTCAAGGCTTTTAAACTGCACATCTGCAAGAGCTAATGTATTGCTGTTATCACCCTTATAAATTTTGCCGGTTGTTGAGTCAATGGTTGCGGCAGCAACAAAATTGGTATCTTTAACAACACTATTCAAGCCCATAGTCAAAGCATCCTTACCTTTAAAAAAGGTGTTAAAACCCAATGCCGCCATACTGCCTGAAGCATCTGAAAAAGCAAATCCAATATCAGTTGGATCACGCTTTACAATATCAAAACCAAAGTAATCTGGGTTAACACCATCACCTGTCATACTCTTTTTAAAAGAGAACTCAATATCTACAAGGTTGTCTCCATTAAAATCAACTCCAAATCCATTATCGCCTCCTGTAGCAGGTATAAGTTGAGCTCCAGCAGGGGCATTTGAAATACTCCATACACCAGCCGGATCTCTAATAAATTGAATATCGTCAGCTTTAAAATTTATTTTACTCCAATCTTTAACATCAATTGATATATTTTCTTTGCTAAAGCCATTTTTTTCAGAATTTTTAGAGAATGAGAGATCACTAATTACATGATAATCTTTAGATGTAGATAGTTCTAACTGATTTTTCCCATTGATAGTTGCCTTCATTCCCTGACCGTCCCTGTTAAACTGATTTTTGAATGAATCAAGAGTCCAGTGCCAGTCAGACATAAATTCTCCAGTCTGCTTTCCATTACTGTCTGTTGAAACCGGCTTTCCAGACTTATCTGTTGTAATAGTAAATACATCATTTTTAAATAGAGTACCGTTTGTGAATTTAAGAAGCATTCCATCAACTTCAACATTATAAGGGACAGCAGGAGTCAAAGGTGGATCCGGTTCTTTAATCTCAAAACTCCCTTTATTGATTCCATTATCCCACTCAATTTTTATTGGCACTTCACCTGCTGCTGTATTTGGCAGAACGCCGATAGTCCCCTTTTCAACAACTTTGAATCGATAAATTGAATCTTGGCTGTTTGCATTACCTTTTATTGTAAATTGAAGAGGATCAGGTACAGGAACAGGCTTGGTAACTGCGTCATAGTTTACATTTATACTCATGGTATTACCAGCCACAAGTTCTCCTGGTGCAAGATTAAATGTCAAGAGTGGATTACCGCTTGCAGGGTCATCAACTGTTATAGGAGTATTTAAAGGTGGAGCACCGATGGGAACTCCATTCAAATCTATACGTCCAACCTCAATAAGCCCTTTTACGCCTGTTGATATACCATTGGTATCATATTTTTCCCAAGCTATAATTCCTTTGTCTGGAGTTAAAACATCGTCATCAATTGTTGCTGGCGTTGTTGGGGCTACAGAAAAAAGTCCTCCACTGGCTTGAGCAACATCAGATGAGATTGACATTCCTTTCTCAACTCCAATCGTTACTGCACTGGCTATAACAGCAGCACCTCCAGCTCCAACTGATGTGCCTGAAAAACTAACGGTGCTGCCGGCTCCTCCGTTAGTAGTTACATTTTCCAAACCGATTGTTCTTCCAGATTTACTTGTAAGTGTAAACGGAGTTGCTAACGGAGTGGTAACATCCCAAGTAAGCGTTAAATCATCATCGCCATATTGTTTATTGATCTTTTGGGTTGCTGATAAAAATGCATCTTCAAACTGCTCATGAATAGGGCCTAATGTTCCCGTAGTATCTACAGTGAATGTCTCGTAATGTGTTACTCCATCAACATATATGCCAAAACTTATTTGGGCACCAGGAGCAGCAGCAAAACCAGCAACATCAAGAACAGTACTGCTTGGATCTGCTTTGGCATTTATACCATCAATTTTATTTAAAGCCTCTGCAATAGATGCTGCGGATTGCTTTGCATCGCCTCCAGCAGGCTTAATTTCAATGCTTTGCGTTCCACCTGATGGTCCGCCTGTAATTTTGAGAGTCTGTGCAGCAATTGAGTTATTGGCTTGCATCAATTGTGCAGATGTTCCAGCACCAGATTGAACGTTACCAATTCTTGAACCATCTGTTGTAGCCGATAAATTATAGCTGACTGTACCGCTGTCCATTACTGTAAATTTATAAACGGCTTTTTCTAAAGGGAGGATATTTGGAACTGCTGCCTGTAAGTTAGAAAGCTTTGCCTGTGAAACACCCATATCCATCTCAATTTTTGAATATTCAGGTGTCGAAGTTGTATTGTCCTCGATCCACATGTTTAGATTTTTAGAGTGATCAATTTTGTTTCCAAAACTTAAACTGTTCAGCCAGCCGCTCTGGTCAACTTCATATTGACCGGTAAGAGGTTTTGAAAAATACTCAAGCCCTACACCTTGAGAGTGCTGATAGTTTATAGCCCAGATAACCTCATGGGACAGTTCGTTGATGTCAGCCTGATATTTGGGTATAACAGAATCACGGATATCAAGCCATCCACCAATCTGTCCGCCTGCAATCTGGTTTGTAATATCCTGTGTCTTTCCAGCAGAGTTGACCCAGTTAATCCTGTTTTCACTGACAGCAAGTTTATAGTTACTGTCACCATTTACAACAGGAAGGCCATTGACAACATTGATTACAACGGAACCGTTTGTCTGCTCAAAAACCTTAATGTCAATAATCTTTCCAAGCTCATCAATCAGGGAGTTTCTCTGATCCCGCTTATCGTTGGATGTACGCTGCTGCTCCTGCCCCATGATATCCAGGTTCAGCCTTGCAATATCAGTGGTTATCTTGTTAAGCCTGTCAACAGAATTGACAAGTTTCATGTTGATCTCAGTTTCGACCTGATCCAGATAGTCGTATGCTCTGTTAAACCGCTCTGAAAGCTCCTGCCCATTTTCCAGAATTATAAGACGCTCTGAATCGTCAACAGGGTTATTTGAAAGATCATTCCATGAATTCCAGAAGTCTGTCAAAACGTTGCTGATGCTGTTATCCGAAGATTCATTAAAATGGTCAGCAATAATTTTAAGGTAGGATTCAGCCTCTTGAAAACCGGACAGGGAAGCTTTTTCTCCTGTAAGGCGATTTTCAAGCAACTGATTTACACTCTGTGTAACCTGAGAAGAGTTTACACCAGTACCAAACAGAAAACCCGCATACTTGATGGGATTGGCGTTTGCCTGCTCAACATGCTGTCTGCTGTAGTCCGGATTATTGACATTGGAAATATTATTTCCAGTTACATTGAGTCCGTACTGCTGTGCAAGCAGTGCCCCTTTTGCAATCTGAAGTGTGGAACCTATGCCTCCCATAATATTCCTCCCATGTTACACCCGAACTAAACGGGCATGATTGTGTATCAATCACCCCCAAGTATAAAAATATGCTGCATTTTCACGGTAAATATATAACCACACCCAAAGAATGTAGTTTCAAAACTGAATAAATGGTAATGACCAGATTCTGATTATCCCGAATCATGAAAATTCGAACGCATTTTCATGATAAAAAAATCAGGCATGTGCTGAAATAAGGGTAGTTGCAGCATCTCTTCCATATCTGGTACCATAAAATGAAGATGGGGTACTTGACACTGACAACCCTCTTCTTACGTACGATTGCGGTTTTGCCCCACCTGTAATTGTTGATATTACTCCATCAATAACCCCAAGGTACTCCTGAATATATCTACGATTGGAGGAGGCAATCTGTCTGATCTCATTTTTCTTGCCCTCAATGGCAATTTTCAACATCTCAAGGTCAGCCTTTTCTCTGGATGAGAGTGGTAGTGTACTTATAAGATGGGCTATATCAAAAGTTCTAAGATCCATGCCATGGTCAATATGTTTATCGTCAAGAAGAAAAACAATACTGTTACGCAATTTTTCAATGTCAGAAGCAAGCTCTCTCTTTTTTGAGGAAGCAGCCCACAGGGAATTAACATCCATTTTTACGATATAACCGGTTTCTGCTTCCATAAGTAACGCAAGTTCGCTGTAAATCTGCAATTTTTTTTGAAATAAATTTTTGATGTTGTAATATAGTGTTTCCATGGCAACCTCTCCCCTGCTGTTATATATTATCGGCATTAAAAAGTTCTGCTTAAATTTGTAAAAGGCAAACGGAATTTTTTTCCTATTTAAATATGCTCCGGCCTTTTAGTCATAAAAGTTTGCAATGGGTATGCCATGTGGAATATTGACAGCACGTAAGTCAATTTATTTGTCTGGAAAACTATATATGATATATAGGAGTTCAGGAAGAAAAAAAAGAGAAGGGTCAATTTAAAAAATATATAGATTTAGATAGCATCTTGTAGCTGCTTGTAAAGATACTCTCCAATGCCTGTAGAATTTTCCCCCTTGGAAATTTTTTCCGCAAGATACTGATCATGCATTGATGTATAGATATCCATCCCCTGGGATTTTCCAAAAAGGCTCTCTTCAGGAATGGTTGATCTCATGGATTTAAGCAAGGTGTTGAGAAATATAGCCTCAAATCCCTGACAGGCCTCTTTAAGGGCTTTTTCATCTTTTTGTTTCCCCTTACCCCCGATAACACTGCTGTCATTTACATCTTTAAGTCCGTTTTTGAGGACATCAAGATTATTTTTTGGTTTCAAACCATTAAGATGTTTCTCTGATTTAAATCCGTTAAGATACTTTTCTGAACTCGTCTGACTGGTTACAAGTTGATTGGTCATAAATTGACTGGCTAAAGAGATATCCATTTTATTGCCCTTTTTATATGAAATTATCCGTAAGGATCTGTTGTTATAAAGACTTTCATGCTTCGTTGTGGCCGAGAGCCAAGCCTCACTCCGGCCGTGCCGGTTATATTATTTCAAGATCTGCCTGAAGTGCCCCTGCTGCCTTGATGCTCTGCAGAATGGTAATCATATCCCGTGGCGTAGCTCCGATTGAGTTGAGACCTCTGACTAATTCGCCAATAGTTGTCCCTCCCTCAAGAGTGATAACATTGACCTTCTCTTCTTCCATTTGTACATCAGTCTGTTCATTAGCCACAGTTTGACCTTCTGAAAAGGCTCCTGGCTGAGACACATCCATCTCTTTTTTTATGGTAACAGTAAGATTGCCGTGAGCAACGGCTACAGTTGATATAGTCACATTATCCCCGATAATAACCGTACCGGTTTTCTCATTGACTACGACTTTGGCCTTTGTATCAGGTATCACCACAAGCCCCTCTATGTCCGCTATAAATTCAGCCACCTGACTTTCTCGCATATCCTCAGGGATATTTAGCTGGAGAGCACTTGAATCAACAGTCTCTGCAACTCCCTTCCCGATGGATACATTAATGGTCTCGGCAACTCTTGACGCGGTTGTAAAATCAGGATTCAACAAAGAGAGGGTAAGTGTTTTTTTTCCGTCTAATTTCATCGGGATCTCCCGTTCAACAGTTGCACCATTGGCAATTCTTGCCACCTGGAGATGATTTTTCTGCTGGGAGCCTCCCGCACCTCCGGCACCGGCACCACCAATTGTCACAGCCCCCTGAGCCAGAGCATATACCTTACCATCCACACCTTTGAGAGGAGTTAAAAGCAGTGTTCCACCAGAAAGGCTTTTGGCATCGCCTATGGATGAGGCAATTATATCAATTTTATTGCCGATTCTGGCAAAAGGGGGGATGTTGGCCGTTACCATCACAGCAGCAATATTTTTAACCTTGAGAGCATTTTTATCAACACTTATACCCATACGCTCCATCATGTTGGCAAGTCCCTGGGTTGTAAAATCAGAACCTGATTTGTCACCAGTTCCATCCAGTCCTATAACAATGCCATAACCTGCAAGCTGGTTGGTTCTAATACCTTTAATGGCTGCAATATCCTTGATTCTTGCTGCATTGGCACTGGTGATGCCAAAGGAGCATAAAAGAAAAAAAGCTAACAGGTATTTGTGAAAATTAGAGTGCTGCATCATGAACCCCCTCTATGAAATTGAATAATTCTACTATTTACTCAAAAACGACACCCTACTATCGTTTCTCGGGCATATGAGCATCTGTCTGAATCAGAAAGGCCACAAATTATCAAACAGACGTGTGCCCCAACCCTGTTTCTGCTTGTCGGCAATTACACCCTGGCCAAAATACTCAATTCTGGAATCTGCAAGGTAGGTTGACTGAACACGGTTATTATCACCGATATCTTCAGGTCTTACAACACCTGAAACCACAATATACTGAACCTCCTGATTAAGTTTCATGGCACGTTTTCCATATACGGTGTAATTGCCATTTGGCAGCACATCTACAATTCTTGCTGCAATGGATGCGGTAATCTGACCGTTTCTGTTGCTCTTTGCTGTTCCTGCAAAGGAGTTGTCAAATGTTGTCCCTACCATTTTATCTGCAACCATACCTCTGGTAACAGGATTGGGAAGAGCTACAAACGGCTCTGTGTAACCGAATAAATTAGGCACCCCAATATTCATTTTGCTGCTTCTGCCTGCTTCAGTAGCTGCATCCATGCTTGATTTTGCATTTTCTACAATATCTACAATCAGAGTGTCACCTGGCTGTCTTGCCTTTGTATCTTCAAAAAAAGGATCGCTGCTTTCTGTCCATAAAGATCCCTCTGACGGAGGCAAAGGCTCATATTGAGTCTGAAGTGCAGGCTGATCAGAAATTCCTGGTGGCAGCAGAGCAGACTCCTTATCCTTATCAAGGGAAGCACAGCCCGCCATCAATATCAGAGCCATGAATTTTGCAATCCATATATTAATTTTTAAACGGGTCATCATAACACCCTCCTTTTTTCCGTTTTTTTAACATGAAAATAGACTCGTGAGAATCGAACAGCCATTAATATACTAAAAAAAGACACCTTACTATCGCTTGCTGGGCATATTAGCATCTGTCTGAATCAGGATGGCCAGGATTTACAGTATGGACAAGATGTTTATCCTGTAAATCCTTTCATCCTGAATATCCTGATTCAGACTGTGTTGAAAAGGCCTTAGGAATCGATAGGTGTAGAGTTTGAGTTAATAAAAAACCTTTACGCTGTTCTTGCCGGTAACCACAGCGTTGATAATCTTGCCAGATGTCATGTTTTGAACCTGGACAGTATCATCTAATTTTCCGTCACTTTTTACAACACCCAATGTTATAATACTCAAGTTGCCTCGTGCCGCAACTATCTTGACAGTATCTCCCTTGTGAATAAGGGCAGGATCCTCAATCATATTTGGCGTAATAGCTTTGTTGGATTGAGCGTTTCTTATGAGAACCTTTCCTATGACATCCTGCTCCACACTGAAATAATCTCCATGAAAGATGCCATGAAGATGGTTAATGATCTAAATGACTACATGGACGATCTTCAGACAAGTCTTGGTTTTTCTGTGACCGAAGATCCTAACAAGAATATCGTATTTCAAATTAAAGATAGAAGTACAAATGAGGTAATCAAACAGATTCCTTCAGAAGAGATACAGAAAATAAGAGAAAAAATGGATGAGTTAACAGGACTTCTTCTGGATCAACATGCATGACACTATTTTGGGACTTACAAGCACGGACTAAATTTTGAATTTTAAAAAACTAACAGGTCACTTTAACGGGTTTATTGACCTGTTTGTTTTGTTTAGGAGAGTGTGTTTCATATAACCGGCACGGCCGGAGCGAGGTATTGCTCTTGGCCACAACGAAGAATGAAAGTCGCATGATTACTGCTATTTCAAGAGACTTTCACATAAACGACCATGCCCTGATGTGCACAACGAACAATGAAAGTCTCAACAATTACAGCTATATCAAGAGACTTTCACATACATAAATTGCTACAAATAATTCTCTTGCATTAAATATATAAATATTTCGCTTACTTGCTCTGTTTATTCACACATCTTCCTGACACTGCCTGCAGTTTAATTCCTCTCAAGATATAACGAGCTTTTCAAGAGACTTGAGAACATCATGCTGATGAGAATATGATGAATTTGAAAAAACGAACTGTAC
>JADGBC010000128.1 GCA_015231705.1 Desulfamplus sp.
CAGCTATGGAGGATTTATCAAATATTTGGAAGATCCTGCAAACAATATAGAACTTGACGTAACAGATGGCCATGAACTTGCTTTTAAAAAGCTACAAGGCAAACGAGCTGATTACCTTCTTGACTACAGTGCTCCTGCTGAAAAAACACTCAAATCTATTACAATACCTGGAATTCAGAGCCATAGTATATCTTTACTTGATGTATTTCTAATTATTTCCAAAAAGACACCTGATGCAGAAAACCTGTTAAAAAAACTGGAGCAAGCCTTTATTGACCTGAAAAAAGAGGGGAAGTTATCAGAACTGCCATAATTTTAAAGAGTCATGTTATTTATGGTTTGCCAGGTTCTATTTAGAACCATTCCAATAGCCATCTCATTGGTCAAGGTAGAAATAGACATATAGCAATAGTAATCAGTTTTTCCACTTAAGAGGAATAACCCATGAGTAAAGAAAATATCATAACCATTGACAACAAACAATTTACCTTTGAACCTGGGGAGACAATTCTTGAAGTCGCTCAGAAAAATAATATTTTTATCCCCACCCTGTGCCATCTGAAAGGAGCCACACCTACCGGGGCATGTCGTGTATGTGTTGTAGAGGTTAAAGGGGCAAGAGATATTGTACCATCATGTTCAACCCCTGCATCTCCAGGCATGCTTGTCCGAAGTGAATCGCCTGCGGTTATCAAGGCACGTAAAAATATCATTCAGCTTATGCTTGCATCAGGGCATCACAACTGTGCAATAAGAGACTTTGAGCCAGATGACTGGACATCATTTCACCTGAAGGTGCTCAAGGATGATAACTATAACGAGCTTTGCCCTGTATGGGGAGACTGCAGGCTCCAAGATCTGGCATACCGCTACCAGGTCACTACAAAAGCTCTTCCATTATCTGCACCTAACTATCCTATGGAAACCGTCAACCCCTTTATTATAAGAGATTTTTCTCGATGTATTCTTTGCGGTAGATGTGTTCAGGCATGCCGTGAGATTCAGGTAAACAATGCCATAGATTTTGGTTATAGAGGAGCCAAGGCTAAAATAGTTGCAGGAACTGATGTCTTGCTGAAAGATTCTGACTGCGTATTCTGCGGAGAGTGTGTTCAAGTTTGCCCCGTAGGAGCTCTGGTACCTAAAGAGACGTTTCAGAACAAGAGACGCTTTGAAAAGACTGAAAAAGTAAGAACAACGTGCTCTTACTGTGGTGTAGGATGCCAGATAGATCTCACTGTTCAGAACAACAAAATTGTTCAGATCAACGGTGCTGAAGCTGAACCTAACCACGGCAGCCTATGTGTAAAAGGAAGGTATGGTTATGATTTTGTCGCATCCAAAGACCGACTCACAACCCCTCTTATCAGAAAAGATGGAAACCTTGAAGAGGCAACCTGGGATGAAGCACTCAACCTTGTAGCGACAAAATTTGCAGATATCAAGGCAAAACATGGAGCTGATACCATGGGAGTTCTAACATCTGCTAGGGTCACAAATGAAGATAACTATATTGCTCAAAAATTCACAAGAGCGGTACTTCAAACCAACAATATTGACCATTGTGCCCGTCTTTGACACTCCTCCACAGTAGCCGGTCTGGCTGCAGCTTTTGGAAGTGGTGCAATGACAAACACAATCGCAGATATTGAAACTGCAGATGTTATTCTGGTAACCGGCTCAAACACAACAGAGAACCATCCTGTGCTGTCAGCCTTTATAAAAAGGGCGACCCTAAAGGATAAAACTTTGATTGTGGTTGACCCAAGAAAAATAAAATTAACTGAGCACGCTCAAAAATGGCTAAGACCACAACTGGGTACAGATATCGCCTGGATCAATGGCCTTATGCATGTAATTATAAAAGAAGATCTTCATGACAAGGAGTTTATAAACAACAGAACAGAAGGTTTTGACCAGGTACTTGAGATAATAAAAAAATATACCCCTACCTACGTGGAAGATATTACCGGCATTCCTGCCAACGATATAATTGAAACAGCAAGACTCTTTGCCAAAGCTGATAAGGCAAGTATCTGCTACTGTATGGGAATAACTCAGCACACATGTGGTACTGACAATGTAAAATCTCTTGCAAACCTCTCCATGCTATGCGGTCATCTTGGTAAAGCCGGAGGCGGTGTGAATCCTTTGAGAGGACAAAATAATGTGCAAGGTGCCTGCGACATGGGAGGCCTTCCAAATGTATTCACCGCATACCAGAAGGTAGATGATCCCAGTGCCATTAAAAAATATGAGACTGTATGGGGTGTAACTGGACTCTCAAACAAACCTGGCCTTCCAGTCACTGAGATGATTCACAAGGCAGAACAAGGCAATTTCAAATCCCTGTATATTATTGGAGAGAATCCATTAGTATCTGATCCAGATCTCAACCATGCGGAAAAAGCGTTTAAAAATCTTGAGTTTCTTGTAGTTCAAGATATTTTCCTCACGGAGACGGCCCAGATTGCCGATGTGGTACTTCCCTCTTTTTGTTTTGCAGAAAAAGATGGAACATTTTCCAACACGGAACGTAGAGTACAGCGTGTCAGAAAAGCTGTTGAAGCACCAGGTTTTGCAAGAGAAGACTGGGAAATAACCTGTGAGATAGCTACCCGAATGGGAACCCCTATGCACTATGGCAGTCCAAGTGAGATTTTTGAGGAGATAAGAAAAGTAACCCCATCGTATGCTGGTATTAACTGGAATAGAATTGAGAATGGCGGTATCCACTGGCCATGCCCAACTGTTGACCATCCAGGGACACCAATTCTGCATACTGCACAGTTTACAAGAGGCAAAGGGCTCTTTCATGCTATTGAACATCAACCACCAGCAGAACTGCCAGATGCTGAATATCCGTTTATGCTCACAACCGGACGAATTCTGTATCATTATCATACAGGCTCTATGACTATGAAATCCGAGGGTTTGAACAGTCTATCCCCTGAATGCTTTGTTGAGATTTCACCCAACGATGCTGCAAAACTTGATATCAACAACGGCGAAATGGTAGATGTATTCTCCAGAAGAGGAAAAATAAAGGCAAAACTTGCAATCTCTTCAAAAGCTGTAGATGGCACAATATTCATACCATTCCATTTTGCCAAGGCAGCTGCAAACCGACTAACCAATGCAAAACTTGACCCTGTAGCAAAAATACCAGAATTCAAAGTTTGTGCTATAACAATACAAAAAGCAGCATAACTCTTTATTATCTCTACAAAAAAAATTATAAGATAGAGCACAAATAGATAACACAAACAGATTCGAGTATACTTCATTTGCCAGTTGACACTTCTTTTAGCTTAGTCCCATTTGTCGGGGATCTATGAAAAAAAGTGTCAACTGCTTTTGATGAGATATGAAGGATCCCTACTCCGAGCCGTTGTCAAAATTTGGTTGACAATCATATGAAAAAAAATTATTAATGCACCCATTGTTTTTTGTTGCTGTCGGGATGTGGCTCAGTCTGGTAGAGCACAGCGTTCGGGACGCTGGGGTCGGAAGTTCGAATCTTCTCATCCCGACCATTGACAACAAAGGCGTTTTGGCAAGTTTGAAAAAATAAATTTTGCCAGATCAGCTTCGGTACGTAGTTCAATGAGCATGGTAAAAAGATTTCCACCCCATAGTACGCACCCCCAGAAATAAAAGTAGCTCCACGCAATATATCCACTTCGACTAATCCTGATTTTTTGCTCTGCAACAATCTCTGAACATCGTCTTTAAAAAATTTTTGTCGGCCTTGAGCCTCTCCTCTTCCGTATCGCCAATCCAGCACAAAAATATGAGTTTGGAGTAGAGGTATAAATTCAGAAGATCACCATAAATAGCATTTGTCAATGGCCATTAACAACATTCCGGTTTGTAGGTTCTCGCACCTACAAACACGTGGTAGAATATCCTATAAAACCTTACTACAACACCTACATCAAAAATCCGCTTTTCACCGATTGCATAAGAATCTCCACTCTAATAAAGATAAAGCTGCAAAATAACTCTTTTCATTTTTTTACAGCTTTGAAGTTTCTCGTTATAATGATACTTAGGTTTTATTTTCCCAGGATAGTGCATACAAGAATATGCAATTTGTAATGCAGTATCTGAAGTTTTAGCAAAAGTATCTGACATAACGTTTAAATAAAGAGGAGACGCCATGAGTTCAGACATTCAAGTTTACAAACCCGTCAACAACATAAGAATTGTAACTGCAACATCTCTTTTTGACGGACATGACGCATCAATAAATATAATGCGCAGAATCCTTCAGGATACAGGGGTGGAGGTTATCCATCTTGCACACAACAGATCGGTTCAGGAGTTTGTTGATGCGGCTGTTGCAGAGGATGTTCAGGGAGTTGCCATGTCAAGCTATCAGGGTGGACACATGGAGGCTTTTAAATATATGGTCGATCTTCTAAGAGAGCGGGGAGCATCTCATGTCAAAGTCTTTGGTGGAGGAGGCGGAGTTATAGTTTCTGACGAGATCAAAGAACTTGAACAGTATGGAGTCACCAAAATATATTCACCTGAAGATGGCAGCAAAATGGGATTGCAGGGAATGATCAACCACATGGTTGAAAATATGGATTTTCCAACTCTCTCCTTTCACGATCTTGATCCAGATGCACTTAATGTTGAAAATATCAAGACGATTTCAGGCTTCATTACAGCTGTCCAGGAGGCAAAGGCTGGAACAAGGGGTGACAGATCAGGAGCCAGAACAGAACTTTCTGGAGGCAGAACCGAGACCTATGATGGCAAAGCAACAGACAGACCCAAACTTGAAGATCTCATGGCTGTCATCAATCCTCTTGCAGAGAAAAATCAACCCCCTGTTATAGGAATCACAGGAACCGGCGGAGCAGGTAAATCCTCTTTGACAGATGAGCTTATAATCCGTTTTCTCAATGACATGGATGATATAACAATCGGTATTATAAGCTGCGATCCATCAAGACGAAAAACAGGAGGGGCTCTGCTTGGCGACAGAATCCGCATGAATGCAATAGCAACCCCAAGAGTATATATGCGAAGTCTTGCCACAAGAGAGTCTGGAAGTGAAGTGTCCGAGTCTTTGCCATATGCAATTCAGGTGCTTAAAGCTGCCGGATTTGATCTTATTATTGCTGAAACCGCAGGAATCGGCCAGGGCGATTCAAACATTGTTGATATAGCTGACATATCTCTTTATGTGATGACAAGCGAATTTGGAGCTCCTTCGCAGCTTGAAAAAATTGATATGCTTGATTATGCCGACATTATCGCCATAAACAAATTTGAAAAAAAGGGGAGTGAGGATGCTTTAAGAGATGTAAGAAAACAGGTACAAAGAAATCGTAAAGCATGGAGCCAGGATACTTCCGAAATGCCGGTTTACGGCACTATTGCATCAAAGTTCAATGATGACGGAGTGACAGCCCTCTATCATGGTATTCTTGAGACAATCGAACAAAAATGTGGTCAAAGGCTTGCCCAGAACAATCTTGGCCAGAAATTTATACCTAAAACGCCTAAGCCTGCACAGAAATTCTCATCTTCAAAAACAATCATTATACCTACTGAACGAACACGTTACCTTTCCGAAATTTCCGAAACAGTAAGAAATTACCACCGAACAACAAAAGAGCAGTCAGAAAATGTAAGAAAGCTGTGGCATCTTGAAGAGACTCTCGGAATGTTGACCAAGGGGAAAGAGAGTCTTGACGATGAAATGAAAGAGAGTCTTGCTTATAAAGCAAAAGAGGGGGTTCATGATGAAGTCAGAGATGGTGCTGATTATAAATATCTTGATGCACTGAAAAAAGAGATTGAAACAGTATCATCAAAAATATTGCCGGAAACATCAGAGATTGTGAAGAGCTGGAGTACCATGAAGCAGGCATATTCAGGCGATGAATATGTTTACAGTGTTAGAGGAAAAGAGATCAGGGTTCCTCTATATACAAAATCTCTCTCCCACATGAGAATACCAAAAATTTCTCTTCCCAAATTCAACGACCCTGGAGACATCTACACATGGATGAGAAAAGAGAATCTGCCAGGCCACTTTCCCTACACAGGCGGAGTCTTTCCAATGAAGAGAACCGGAGAAGACCCGACCAGAATGTTTGCAGGAGAGGGAGGCCCGGCCAGAACCAACAGAAGATTCAAACTTCTTTCCGGAAACTATGAGGCAAAACGGCTCTCCACTGCCTTTGATTCAGTCACCCTGTATGGCTGGGATCCTGATGAACGGCCTGATATCTACGGAAAAATAGGTACATCAGGGGTTAGCATCTGCACCCTTGACGATGTAAAGCAGCTCTATGACGGCTTTGATCTTTGCTCTCCTTCCACATCTGTCTCGATGACCATCAACGGCCCTGCCCCTATGATGCTCGCGATGTTCTTAAATACTGCCATAGATCAGCAGATTGAGAAGTTTAAAGCTGAAAAAGGGCGTATCCCCTCACAAGAAGAGGCATCAACGATCAAAGCCATGGTTCTGTCCAATGTAAGAGGGACAGTTCAGGCAGATATTTTAAAAGAGGATCAAGGCCAGAACACCTGCATCTTCTCCATTGATTTTGCCCTTAAAATGATGGGCGATATTCAGGAGTATTTTATCAAACACAACGTAAAAAATTTCTATTCAGTATCCATTTCCGGTTATCACATTGCCGAAGCTGGAGCAAACCCGATTACCCAGCTTGCACTGACTCTGTCAAACGGCTTCACATACGTTGAGTATTATCTCTCAAGAGGGATGGATATAAACCTTTTTGCCCCTAATCTATCCTATTTTTTCTCAAATGGAATGGACCCCGAATATACTGTGATTGGCCGTGTGGCAAGGCGTATCTGGTCTATTGCAATGAAAGAAAAATATCACGCTTCTGATGCATCCCGAAAACTCAAATATCACATTCAGACATCGGGACGATCCCTGCACAGTCAGGAGATTCAGTTCAACGATATAAGAACCACTCTGCAGGCTCTGTGTGCCATTTACGATAATTGTAATAGTCTTCACACAAACGCATTTGACGAGGCTATCACAACACCAAGCACAGAGTCGGTAAGACGGGCTCTGGCCATACAGCTCATCATCAATCGCGAGTGGGGGCTTGTTAAAAACGAGAATATGAGTCAGGGAAGTTTTATCGTTGAAGAGCTGACCGATCTTGTTGAAGAGGCGGTTTTGATGGAATTTGACAGGATCACGGAGCGCGGCGGAGTCATGGGGGCCATGGAGACAGGATATCAGAGAGGCAAAATTCAGGAAGAATCCATGTATTATGAACATCTTAAACACTCAGGAGAATTCCCGATCATTGGTGTCAACACATTCAGAGATGAGACCGCCGATTATGACTCGCTTAACTCTTATCTGGAACTTGCCAGAGCATCAGATGATGAAAAAGATGATCAGCTCGAAAGGCTCAAAGCATTCCACGAAAAGCACAACAATGAATCGTCAGAGGCACTTAAAAAACTTAAAGCAAGTGCACTTGGCGGTAAAAATCTATTTGAAGAGTTGATGGAGACCGTCAAATCCTGCAGCCTTGGACAGATCACCAGTGCACTTTATGAAGCTGGTGGACAATACAGAAGGAATATGTAGGGTAATGCCGGAGAAAAAAAAAATAATGCTGGTCGAAGATCATCCCATTTTCAGGCTGGGGCTTGCAGAGCTTATCAACCAGGAGGAGGATCTTGTAGCTTGCGGTACCGCTACAGATGTTGATGAGGCCATCAAGGAGATCGAAAAACTTGATCCAGATCTTGTTATTGCAGACATCAGCCTGAAAAACTCGGATGGAATTGATCTTGTCCGGCACGTCAAAAAGCACAGCCGAGATATACCTGTATTAGTTCTTTCAATGCATGATGAGTATCTTTATGCCCAAAGGGCTCTTCATGCCGGAGCCAGAGGATACATAATGAAGCAGGAGGCCATGGAATCCGTGGTTACAGCCATTCAGCATGTCCTTTCCGGCAAGGTCTATTTAAATGATAACATCAAGGAGCATATCCTTTCCAATATTGCGGATAATTTAGGGACAAAAGACAAGTCCCCCATGGAGAGGCTTACAGACAGAGAACTTCAGGTATTCAAGATGGTAGGAAAAGGATTAAGCTCAAAAGATATTGCCATCAGGCTCTTTTTGAGCATCAAAACAATAGGAACATATAGAGAGAGAATAAAGGAGAAACTTGGATTGAAAAATGCAAATGAGCTGGTCAGATGTGCTGTGCATTTTGAAAAAACAGGTCTCATTGAGTCAGTTGACGATTCCAGTTTTAATATATACTAACCAGAAAATCTATAACCTTGCAGTAATGAATATAAACAAAAAGGAGATTAAAATGAGCCAGACGCACAACATGACAGATTACGATGCAACCTATCAGAATTTTAAGTTAGAGGTTCCAGAATACTTTAACTTCTCTGGCGATGTAGTTGACAAATGGGCACAAGATCCAGATAAACTTGCGATGTTATGGGTAGACGATGACGGTAATGAGGTGAAAAAGACCTTTTTGGATATAAGCAACGCGTCCAAAAGACTTGCCAATGTTTTAAAAGCCAACGGGGTAAAACAAGGAGATGTTATTCTTGTAATCCTGCCAAGAAATATAGAGTGGTGGGAAACATTTACCGCATGTATCCGCATGGGTGCTCTAAACTCTCCTGGCACGACCCAGTTGACCGCCAAAGACCTTGAATTCAGAGCAAATAAAGCAGAAGCTGTCTGCATTATAACCAACAACGAAATAGCCGCAAGATTTGACACGGTAGCAGAAAATTGCCCCAATGTTAAAACAAAGATTGTTATAACCGAACCAAGAGAGGGCTGGCTATTTTATACAGACGAGGTAGCAAAAGCATCTGACAAGTTTGAAACAGCAAAGACAAAAAGCGACGACAGTTGTATCGTCTATTTTACATCAGGTACAACAGGTTTTCCAAAGATGGCTCTGCATACTCATGCATCATACCCAATCGGCCATCAGCTTACCGGTAAATTCTGGCTGGATCTGACACCTGGGGATATGCACTGGAACATCAGCGATACCGGTTGGGCAAAGGCCGCATGGAGCAGCTTTTTTGGCCCCTGGAACTGCGGATCTGCCCAGTTTATACATCATACTGACCGTTTTGACCCCAAAAAGACTCTTGAACTTCTTTCCAAATATCCTGTAACAACAATGTGCGGAGCTCCTACTATTTACAGAATGCTGGTACTTCAGGATCTCTCAGTCTATAAATTCCCGACTCTTCGTCACTGCGTGGGTGCAGGTGAACCTCTCAATCCGGAGATTATTGAGGTTTGGAAAAAAGCTACCGGATGTACTATCCGCGATGGTTACGGTCAGACAGAAACTGTTTTGTTATGCGGAAGTTTCCCATGTATAGAACCCAGATTCGGATCAATGGGCAAGCCCTCCCCCACTATTGACCTGCATGTCATCGACGAAAACGGCAACGTTCTGCCTCCTGATACTGAAGGAGATATCGCCATTCGTGTTAAACCAGAACGGCCTGTAGGCCTTTTCAAAGAGTACTGGAAAGAGCCTGAAAGAACCGCCTCTGTATATCGCGGAGACTGGTATCTGACCGGAGACCGTGCATATGTTGATAAAGATGGATACTTCTGGTTTGTAGGTCGTGCTGACGATGTTATTCTCACTTCAGGTTATCGCATAGGCCCATTTGAGGTGGAAAGTGCCCTTATCGAACACCCTGCA
>JADGBC010000129.1 GCA_015231705.1 Desulfamplus sp.
ATATGTTAGATGCCTGAGTAGTTACCATTTTTTGCGGCAAAGAGGTAAAGGAGGGTGCTTTGGGAAAACATCTTGTTCTGGTGGGTGGGGGTCATGCTCATATGGTGACTTTGGCCAACCTTCATCAGTTTATTGAAAAAGGGCACCGAGTCACTGTTGTGGGTCCATCTGAGTATCATTATTATTCCGGCATGGGACCTGGTATGCTTGGTGGAACTTATACCCCTGAAGAGATACGGTTTGCAACAAGGCTTGTTGTAGAAAGAAAGGGGGGCGTTTTTGTAAAGGGCAGGGCAGTACGCATTGATCCTGATAAAAGAGTGATATCTCTGGAATCAGGTGCAACAATCTCTTACGATCTGCTCTCATGTAATACCGGCAGTTATGTACCTTCCTCAACTATATGCTCTCCCTACATGCCTAACAAAGATATTTTCACTGTAAAACCCATTGAAAAGCTGATGGATGCTAAAAAGGCCTTTATAGCAAAGCTGTCACAAAACAGACTCAAAACTGTTTCTATTATTGGTGGAGGACCTTCATCTGCGGAGATAGCAGGCAATGTGTGGCAGCTTGCTGTAAATTATTGCACAATGAACAGTACTGATAGTGACAGCAAAAATATAATTGCAGATAGTAAAAACTTTGAGATACAAAATAGTCATATAATGCCCTGTATTAAGAACATGATTCCGCAGATCAATATCTTTGCCGGAAAGAAATTCATGTCCAATTTTCCTGAAAATATCCGCAGAATGGTTGTTACCACCATGAAAAACCGTGGAGTCCATATTTTTGAAGAGGGATATGTAAAACGAATTGATAATGATTATATTGTTGTTGGCTCGGGAAGCCGTTATCAGTCAGATTTTATATTTATTGCTCTTGGGATAAAGCCTTCTGATATATTCAAAGAGTCTGGATTGCCAATAGGACCGGATCAAGGGCTTCTTGTTAACAAATTTTTGCAGAGCACTAGATATCCCGAGATATTTGGCGGCGGTGATTGCATATATTTCAAGGATTCTCCGCTTGACAAGGTGGGTGTCTATGCGGTCAGGCAGAACCCTGTACTATTCCATAATTTAATGGCCTGTCTTGATAATCAGCCACTACAACAGTTCAATCCAGGAGAAGAGTATCTTCTGGTTTTTAATCTTGGCGGTGGATATGGTGTGCTTAAGAAAAAATGGTTCTCTCTCAAAGGTAGACCTGCTTTTATCGTAAAAGATTTAATTGACCGCAAATTCATGAAAGAGTTTCAGTCAATTGAAGAGTGAAAATTAACCTGATCTAATTTTTTTTAGATAACGCTCATGCCCTGTCGGGCACAACTAAGAATTATAGCAAAACCCATCTTAGCATCTATTCAAGATGGGAGCATTAATGCTCTTGAGACTCTATTTCGTCCATTTTCCTTTGATCTATACAAAGCCACGTCGGCCATTTCAATAAGATCCTCAGGTCTGCTTGTAAGAGTTGGAATACAGCTTGCGACACCAAGGCTTATAGATACATACTCGCTGACAGCAGATCCGGTGTGTGTAATTTTCAAGTTATATACATCTGTCCGCATTTTTTCTGCAATACAAAGCACCCCTTCAAATCCTGTATTGGGAAGCATCGCAATAAACTCTTCTCCACCGAAACGGGCTGCAAGGTCTGGTGGTCTTCTGATTGCACTCTTGATGGTGCAAGCTACAGCCTTGAGACACTCATCTCCCTGTTGATGCCCGTAAGTGTCATTGTATTTCTTGAAAAAGTCTATATCACACAAAATAATGGACAGATGGGTTTTATCTCTTGCTGCTCTTTTCCATTCATATTCCAGCAAATTGCTAAAATGTCTTCGGTTTGCAATGCCGGTCAAGGGGTCAATGTTGGCAAGCTCTTCAAGTTTGATATTGGCTAACCGTAGATCTTCTTGAGCCGCTCTTCGCTTTTCAATCTCTTTTTGCTGAGCCTTTATAGCATATTCAAGCTCTTTTGCTTGAGCATCTGTTTTTTTCATCATGCTGTTAAAACCTGCTGCCAGAATACCAATTTCGTCTTTACGTTCAACCGGAGCTATTACTGACAGATCTCCTGTATTTTCAACATATTTAATTAAAGAGGTAAGTCTTGATAAAGGTCTTAAAATCATAAAATTGGTAAACCAGAGAAAAAGAACAAGAACAACAGCACCGACAATAAGTATATAAATGATTGCAAAATTGATGGTTTTCATCCCCTGTTTAGAAATCTCTCTTGGAAAAGAGAAACTTACAATCATCGCGGGTTTGTTGTTAAGATCCAAAATATGGGAATATACTGTAAGTGCATCGCTGTTGTTTTTTTCAATGTAATAAGGGGGAGCATCAGTTGGTTTTACATGAAGGTCATTTGAATCATCTGTAATCACGGGACTTTCATTGTTAGTCGTGCCCGTCAGGGTATGGCCGTTATCAAGATTTGAATTTGAATTAAGCAATAATTTCGAGATTATCCGGTCATATCTGTCTATATTTGTCTTTTCATAAAGGGAGATAATGTTAAAATCAACTTTGGTCTGCAAAGTCAGTCTTTCAACAAAGTTGTTGTCTAAAAATCTCCCCATCATCAATGCACCCCTGGCAGGCCCTTTATTGTCACTGGTTAAAATAGGTCTTGAGGCGATCATAAGAAGTCCGTGCTCTGTGTTGAGTATGCCTGATGCCGCCAGTTTGTCCGGTTCAGAGATATTATCTGGAAAAGAGTCATGTGAAAAATTGACCAATTTTTTTTTCAAATCAGGATCATCAAGCAGATTGTTCATTTTTATCTCATTGCCTGAAACCAGATCATAGACAGCCCACATCAATGCGGTTCCGGCAGAGTCACAGATATAAATAAAATTTATCTTGTTGGATATAAAAGAGTTACTCGTGAGATTAGATTTTTCAAATTTTTGTGATTTTGTAGCAGCATATTCATATGTGTCATCCCATGACGCCCAGTCATGGCACAGTATGTCAATATGCGTTATCTCACGATGGATTGCTTCAGAAGCTCTTTCAAGGTTTTGAATTGCTTCTGACTCTTCCAGATCAAGGTATGTCGGAAAGATTACATTCTTTTGTATGCCATAATCAACAGCAAGAAAGAACAGGGTTAAAAGAGAAAAAATAATAAACACTCTTGTTCTAAGCGAGATGAAGTTAACGGATCTTTTTGGCTTTGTTTTATATGACGGCATCAAATTCATAAGTTACTCCAAGGATAGTTCTACCCTCCAGGGCAGATATCGTCGCCATCCTTTTGTCGGCTTCATATCGCATGGCTGTATTATTCGTAATGAACAGAAAACGGTCAGGCTATAAACTTTTAGCCTCGTATTATAAGCCATATTCCAAGCATCATTACTCCCATGCCACAGATTCGTGATGGTGTAAGAAGGCGAATATCAGCTCCCAGCAGACCAAAGTGGTCGATAAGAGCAGCAGATATGAACTGGGCAGCCACTAAAAGAGTCGATGCCGGTACAAGCCCAAGACGGGGGGTTACAAATCCTATGGAACCTACAATCACAAGTCCTGCAATGCCACTTGAAAGGGCATACAATGGTACGGTTTGAAAAGAGCCAAGATTACCGCCGCGTAAAAGCAGCATAACCACTCCTACACAAAGTCCTCCGCCTCCGTAAGTAATGAATACACTTTCAATGGTGCCGATATTTTTATCAAGAACCCCCATAAATTGAGCCTGTATAGTTACAAAAAGCCCGCCGATCACAGCCACAGAAATCAGAAAGATGGTATTGGACAAAATCATGATCCTTTCAGTTTATTTTTCAGTTTATTTTTCAGTTTATTTTTCAGTTTATTTTTTTAAAATATGATATCTATCATCATAAAACAAGCAATAATAAGCAAGTTGGAAATTTCAGTTCTGCAAAGTATAATTTTGTAAGAAGATAAAATGGTTTCAGGAGAGTTTTAATCATGAAGCGAGAATATCCTCCGGAAAAGATCCTTTCAATATTAAAAAACTCAAGACTGTTTAGTCAGTTTGATGAAGATCAGCTCATCAAGCTGATCTCATTTTCCATAGTTGAACATTTTGAACAAGGGAGCACTGTCCTTCACGAGGGGGTACATAACGAGAATATATATCTGCTCATGGAGGGCAGTGTCGCAGTTTATGTTGGTGATGAACTTATTATGAGACTTAGAAGAGTTGGAGATATCCTTGGCGAAATGAGTGTAATCAACAACTCTGTGACCACTGCTTCAGTAGTTGCCGAGACACTGGTTGTTCTTTTCGTCATACCATCCGGAAATATCTACGATTCACAAAATCCTGATATTCACAGTCTGTGGTTTAAAATTTTTTCAGATATCTTGAGCGACAAGCTCGCCATGACAAACAAAAGGCTGATGGGATACCAGGCAACCAGTGAGGAGTTGCACAGCAAAAAACAGGAACTTATTCAAAAAACCATGATTCTGCAATCAGTTATGGGCAGTATGACTGACGGCGTGGTTGTGGCTGATAATCAGGGAAAAATACTTCATGTAAACAGTGCTTTTGTAAAAACAGTTGGAATCAATGATCTTCCACCCAATTACCATAACTGGCCAGAAAAAATAGGTCTCTTCAAACCTGATGGAAAGACTCTATATTCCGTTTCGGAGCTTTTTATTGACAATGAAGGCGAAGGGAGAAGTGCAGAGACGGCTGTCCCCATGGATTTTCATGAAATTTATATAAAAAACAAATACTTACAAGAAGATGTGTGGCTGCATGCCACCAGCAGCACCCTTAAGGCAGAGGATGGCACCCGACTTGGGGGAACTGTGTTTGTGTTTCGCGATTATACAGTAAAAAAACACGAAGAGCAGGCACTTGTAAAAGCCAAGGAAAATGCCGAAGCCACAGCAAGAGCAAAATCATATTTCCTTTCAGTTATGAGTCATGAACTGCGAAATCCGCTCAATGCCATACTTGGTATGTCAAACATACTTCAAAACAGCAACATCACTCCTGAGCAGAGCCAATATGTAGAGACAATTACAAAGAGCGGCAGCGAGCTTTTGGACAAAATCAAAAATATTATGGATTTCAACCACCTGGAGTCAGGCGGTGTCGAGTTGAAAAAAATTCCCTACTCTCTGGCACATCTGATAGAAGATACACTCATCCGATACTCTGATATGGCAAAAGAGAAACAGATTTCAGTCAGAACAGATATTTCTGGTCTTGCCAAAACAGGTATGGATATTCTTATCGGAGATCCTGAAAGAGTCGGTCAGATACTTGGGCATCTTGTCGATAATGCCATCAAATTTTCAAGCAGTGGAGAGGTACTTGTCTGTGTGGCTGCAACTGCTGGATCAGATTCTGGATCAGAAGAATTTGAAACAGAAGAATTTGAAACAGAAGATTTTGATTCTCTTCGGACAGATAGAAACCTCTTGATCAACACAGATGGAAACCGCTTGATCAACCTTGAATTTGAGATTTCAGATCATGGTATTGGTATCTCCAGTCAACAGATATCCTTGTTATTCAAGCCCTTTTCTCAGGCAGATTCATCTTATAGGCGCAAATTTGAAGGTACAGGGCTTGGTCTTGCGATATGTAAACGTCTGATTGAGCTTATGGGTGGCTCTATCAAGGTTCACAGTGAGTTTGGGAGAGGGGCACGCTTTATTTTTAATATTGTCCAATCGATTTGTGATTCGCCACCTGTTTTTCAGAAAATAGATCTCGTTAATAAGCCAGTAGTTCGTGAAAAAGATGGAGAACAGAGGCCGTCGAGTTCAGCTAATTCAAAATTGTCAGCTTCATATAATTCAAGATCGCAGGATGTGTCACGATCATCTGCCTCAGAGGATTCTCAATCACAAGATGTGCTGAAAATTCTTGTGGCAGAAGATAACAAAGTTAACCAGATGCTGATCAAAAAAATCCTGACAAAACTTGGATACTCTCCTGTAATTGTAGATAACGGGCTTAAAGCTGTAATGGCCTGTGAAAAGGAGCACTTTGACCTGATTCTTATGGATATCCAGATGCCTGAAATGGATGGTCTTGAAGCCAGCCGGAAAATTTTGGATAATGCCGCAAAATGCAGGAGCAGTTGCAGCAATGGAAAAAAGATATCAAAAAATATGGAGATTAGACCCCCAACTATTGTTGCACTTACTGCCAATATCGCCGAAGGAAGCAAGGAGGCATGCCTTGCTGCCGGAATGGCTTATTACATGAGCAAGCCTCTTAAACTTGAACGTCTGACAGAGATACTGGATCAGCTTGGAGTCCAGGCAGATCAATAGATGATGCCATTTTTCTCACTGTTTTAGAACTACGGTATATCTAAATTATGATGACCTCGTAAAAAGTCAGTTTTTAAAATCTGTGTCAAATAAAACCAAAGGGCTATCACACCAAAAAACGTCGATTTAGGATTTTTTACGAGACCATCAAATTATATTAAGGAGCAAATTATGATTCCCTGGGAAGAGCTTGACCGGGCAAAAGTTCCCGGACATAAAGGTGAGGTGGTGCTGCTGAGGCGAGGTGCGGAATTTTCTATCCGAACATCAGGAACAGAGCTTATGAACAGCCGCTGTCACGGTTCAGAAGACGCTTTGGCTGAACTAACCTTCAGCCGTATTAAACGAAAGTCCGGAGTGCGGATTCTCATTGGAGGACTCGGCATGGGTTACACACTTGCGGCTGCACTTGAGCAGTCAGCACCTGATACACGTATAACCCTGTCCGAGCTGATCCCATCTGTGGTGAGGTGGAACTGCAATCAGCTTGGCCATCTTGCCGGAATGCCGCTGGCTGATCCCCGCGTCTCTGTCGCAGAAGAGGATGTGGGGCAGAGCATCCAAAAAAATAAATCCTTCTGGGATGCAATACTGCTTGATGTAGATAACGGCCCTGACGGGCTTACCAGAGAATCCAATGACCATCTCTACAGCAGAACCGGCCTTAAGAGAGCCTTTAGTGCTCTCCGTGCCGGAGGAATTCTGGCGATCTGGTCTTCAGGGGCAGATGAAAGATTTACTATTAGACTGAAGCAGTGCGGATTCCGGACAGAGATTTTGACTGTACGGGCCCGCAAGGTCGGAAAAGGCTCCAGGCATACCATCTGGCTTGCAGCAAAACCTTGATAATCAGTACAACCTCAGCGGGGTGGCTCTCGACCACAATGAAGACTGAAAATCATATAATCATGTCTATCTAAAGAGCCTTTTACATCAATACTCAGTGTTCTTTCAAGGTTTGATTGTCGGGTAGAAGAGTACTTGAAATCGTGAATTGCTTTGAAATCCACCCGACAGTTTAAACTTGAAGAACCACTCAGGAGTACGTTCAGGCTCTTCGTTTCAAAAACGCATGCAGTCCCACTCTTCCAAAGGTTTTGAAAACAACACTCCAGGCATTAAGATCAGGATCAGGATACTCCCCTTTTGCCATTTTCTCGAGCTGAAACTCATACCAGAGAATAGAGATCATGGACATCCTGTCCACAGATGGAAAACCTGTGGTGGGATCTTTTAGATCCGAGGCATATGCGTTGTTTTCCATAAGTCTGTTGGGAAACTCAGGCTCCACAGCAAGAGGTCTTGCCAGACCTATCATGTCAGTGGCACCGCTTTTAAGTGCTGCAAGCATTGCTGAACCTGAGCGAAATCCTCCGGTAACCACAAAGGGGAGATCAATCTCTTTTTTTACCTGCTCTGCATATTCCAGAAAATAGGCTTCCCGTTTTAGTGTTGACTCCTTGATTTTATAACCCGTCATGCTCGGGCTTTCATAGGTTCCACCTGAAATCTCTATCAGGTCAATGCCCTCTTTTTGCAACATCTTGACAACCTCTATTGACTCTTCCTGCGAAAAACCACTTTTCATGAAATCGGCAGAGTTCAGCTTTATCCCTACAGGAAAATCATCGCTGACTGTTTTTCGGATTGCTCTATATACTTCCAGAACAAACCTCATTCTGTTCTCAAGAGAACCTCCCCAACGATCTGTTCTCTGATTGTGATGTGGAGAGAGAAACTGGCTGACAAGATATCCGTGGGCACCGTGAATCTGTACTCCGGAAAAGCCAGCACGTCTGGCCAGGCCGGCACTTGTGGCAAACTTTTCAATTATGCACTGGATCTCGGATTCTGTAAGCTCTCTTGGGGTATTGAATGTTTTTTCAAGTCCTGATCCAAGTGGTATGGCTGAAGGGGCTACAGGTTCTCTTGTCAAAAATTTTGGTGTCTGCTTTCCAGGGTGATTGAGCTGAATCCATAACTGTGTATCGTTTTTTTTGCCCGCTTCTGCCCATTGTTCAAAAAGAGAGAGATGGCTTTTCTCATCCAGCACTACATTTTTTGGTTCGCCAAGTGCAGTTCTGTCAACCATTACATTGCCTGTGACAGAAAGACCGATTCCACCTTTTGCCCATGTTTCATAGAGGCGAAACAAACCCGGAGTGGGATTGTGAAAGTTATCTCCCAGTTGTTCGCTCATGGCTGATTTAAAGAGCCTGTTTTTTATTTTCATTCCGTTTTTCAGTGTGAGTGAAGTTGATAGACCTATATTTTCATGGTTGTTCATAATTTGTCTCCAATTTTAATTTTTTGTAAAAAGATATCATTAACCCGAATCACTTTCTTCTATTTTACCGTGAAAATGGATCATATTTTTATATTAGGGGGTGGTTGATACACAATCATGTCCGTTTAATATTATGTAATATTCCTGATTCTAATGGAAAATTTATGTCAAGGCACTTATCATTTTAGAGTATATTTCTTGACAGGCAAAAATAAAAGAGTCATATACGCCTTTGTTCATGCTGAAAAAGACATAATCATATAGTGTCAGGGTATTCAATTAGTAAAAGGGGGGTTAAAAACTCATGGCAAAAATCACCTTTCTGGCAGAAGATAACTGTATCGCATCGTCCATTGTAGGTACGTCAGACGCACTTGCGATCGCCAATCTGTGGTGGCTTTACATGAAGAGTGGCACTGGAGAACCACTTTTTGAAACTGAAATCATCTCTATTGACGGAAAACCTGTCACTGCTCAGGGCGGCATTGTATTGACTCCTTCAAGAGCAATGCATGATGTAGAAAAAACTGATCTGATCCTTCTTCCAACTTTCTTCCCTCCGTTTGATATGGATAATCCAAGACTCAAGATCATATGCGAGTGGACAAAGCATAACCATAATAATGGAAACAAGATTGCCTGCAACTGCACAGGAACATTTCTGCTTGCAGCAACCGGCCTTCTGGACGAGCGTATTGCAACAACCAACTGGCATTTTGCCGAAATTTTTAAACGCCAATACCCGAAAGTCAACCTCAAGATTGATCGACTTCTAACTGAAGATAACGGACTCTACTGCACGGGTGCGGCAACTGCTTTTATGAACCTCTGTCTCTATCTTATTGCAAAATATGGCTCACCGGATCTGGCTTCCCGATGTGCAAAAGGGCTGCTTGTTGATACAGACAGGCAAAGTCAGGCACCCTATATTGTTTATGAATTCTGGAAAAATCATTCTGACAGTCAGATTTTGAAGGCACAGCACTGGATGGGGAAAAACTATGAAAAGAAATTCTCCATTGATACTGTGGCTGAATCTATAGGGATCAGTCCACGCCATTTTAAACGCAGGTTTAAAAATG
>JADGBC010000012.1 GCA_015231705.1 Desulfamplus sp.
AAAGAAGGCTATGCCGGAGCTGATTCTGATCAGTTTACAGGTGGTGTGCCAAGAACCGTTATTTTTGCGGGCAAGTCAGCTCCTGCCTATGCCCAGGCAAAACTTATCATAAAACTTATCAATTCGGTTGGAGATAAGGTTAACAAAGACCATTATGTTCAAAAATATCTGAAAGTTATATTTCTTCCAAACTACTGCATTTCACAGGCTGAAAAGGTTATTCCGGCAGCCGATCTTTCAGAGCAGATTTCCACGGCAGGCATGGAGGCATCAGGTACTGGAAACATGAAATTTGCCCTTAACGGTGCACTTACGATAGGTACTCTGGATGGTGCAAATGTGGAGATCATGCAGGAGGTTGGAAAAGAGAATATCTTTATTTTTGGAATGGACTCTGATGAGGTATCTTCAGTAAGGCAGTCGGGCTACAATCCGAGAAAATTTTATGAGGAAGATAGTGAGCTGAAAAAGGTTCTTGATATGATTTCCAGCGGTTTTTTCTCGCCTGAAAAGCCCGACCTTTTTGCTCCTCTCATCCGTTCTTTGCTGGATCAAGGAGATTATTACATGCTGCTTGCTGATTACCGATCCTATATTCAGGCCCAGGAGGCGGTAAGTGCTGCCTATACTGATCAGCACAAGTGGGCTCGAAAATCGATCCTTAACACTGCGAATATGGGAAAATTCTCAAGCGACAGGTCTGTTCGCCAGTATGCAGATAAAATATGGCATATCACCCCGCTTTCATACACATAAAAATGAGTAAGTACCCGAACATATTTAATCCGGTATTTTGAAATTTAATTATTGAAATATATCAATAAGTTAGAATGTGAAAAAATATGATTATTTCTGTTTTGGTACTTATTATGAATAAAAATCGCTTTCATCGACTAATAAAAGGAGGAAAGGTATGAAACAATTTCTATTATCCAATCGTTCATTGTTTTTATTTTCGGCCTTAGCCCTTATTATGATCAATCCGATTTGCTCTCTTCCGGCAATGGCTGCTACGGTCATTGTAAGACCACCCATTCAAATCGTAAAGCCTGATCTTGCCATATTACAAAGGGGAACTCAGGTCAGCCCGACCAGTGTTCTACCTGGAGGAACTATCACCATCTCTCCACTTACTGTAGTTAATCAGGGAAATGCTGCAAGCGGATCGTTTAGCGTAGGTATCTATCTTTCTACTGATAATACAATTACGGCTGATGATATTTATCTGGGAAATTACACCCATCGAACCGGACTTGACCCTGAAAAGACATTTGAATGGTATGAAAAGAGTGTTGCTATTCCAGAAGATATAACAAAGGGGAGCTACTATCTTGGAATTCTGGTTGATAACTCTGGTACTGTATCTGAATCAGATGAATCAAATAACACCGAGATTCATACTCTGGAGGTTGGACTGACTATCATAACCAGGCTTCTACCCAATCTTCGTCCATTGTCAGAGAGATTGACCCTCTCCCCTTCAACGATAGAAGCCGGAGAAGGCGTATCTCTTTCAGCATGGGTTGTAGAAAACAGTGGAACTTTGGAGTGTAATGCTTTTTCAATAGGCTACTATCTTTCTGCTGATCCCTCTATTAACAAATACGATATTCTGCTTGAACAAGAGAATCTCATCTCCGGTCTGCCGGTTGGAGAATTTCTTGATCAGCCTGAAAAAAAGCTTGTTATTCCAGCAACAACCACACCTGGAAATTACTATATAGGTATTCTTGTTGACGATTCAGGAGCAATTCAGGAATCTGACGAAACCGACAACTCTATGGCTGTGCAACTGGCCGTAACTACACCGGTAACAGAGGAACTTCTACCGGACTTAATTTTCAAGGAAGGAACGTCAGCAATGGATTTGACGCCTCCTGCTCTGGAACCCGGGAGAACAGTAACAGTTTCAGGAGGTTTAGTGCTGAATCAGGGGATAGGTGCAGCCACTCCATTCTACTGTGATTACTATCTTTCCGGTGACAAGATCATAACAAAGGATGACATCCGCTTGGGAGGATTTGATATCCAGAAGACTCTTGCATCAGGAGAGAGTACTCAACTGCCTGAATCGCTTCTTACTATTCCTTCGACTACTCTGCCAGGAGAGTATTTTATTGGTATCTTGATTGATGGAACTGATGCTGTAGCCGAATCTAATGAAGGAAACAACTCATTTACGATTGTGAGAACAATAGTTGTCATGGACATTACGAGATTTTCTCTTAAATCAGTGACAGATTCCATTGTCAAGGAGGTCTTGGACAATGAGATAGCACCCCTTTTTACAACTCCATCCTTAAAACCGATGCCGGTTCCTGCCGGCAAAAAAATATTGACACTTTTTCCGTCCTCATCTGCGTCTGTGAACGAAGATCCATCGGCTGCAAGCGTTATCGGCCTTGGATCTGTTGCATATGGAGGAGATACCCTTTCTCTAAAAATAAAACTCGGACAATTTTCAGGAAAGGTTGACCTTTACCTTGCCCTCTCTCATGAGACAGATGATTCAAGGGCAAATCTATTTTTTATTTCAGAGAATGGCTCTTTGCACTCATTTGACTCAACTCCTCTTGGTCAGTGGAAAAAAGGAGTTACCGGTCCTGTCTCGGAACTCATTTTTGGAGATATTCCAGCCGGATCACTTCCAACTGGCCGCTATACAATATTTCTTCTTGCCACACCTGCCGGAAAAGCAATTGGAGATAATTATTACCTGTGGTCATCATCGTTTGAACAAAAATCCAAATGGCTTGAGTCAGAACTCAATGTTTATTACCCTGATTGGAAAAAACTGTTAGTCAAGGATCTTCTGCCCGGGTGGATAGGGGATCTTATCACCAGCGGAGACCTCACCATTACCTCTACTAACCCTGTTCAGGTGCTTGACGGTGCTCCTTTGGCACAGGGAAAAGGGACAATGTTTCGAGTGACTGTCAAATCGTCGTTTTTAACATCTGTTTCAGCAAGTTTCAAGTTGTCCTTAGGAACAATTCCTTTTGAAATGTGGAAGATTGTCGGAAGCGGATTATGGTTTAATGACCCTGATTGGCCAGAAATCTGGGGTCCGGTTGTTATCAAGCCTGGTATAAATGAGATAATGTTGCCATATATTCCTGCAGGACGGGAAAATAATGAGTATTCATATCAGACAGATCCAGCCGGAATTTTGGAAGGAGCGTACTATTTTGGCACGCTCCACCCTGATAAAAGAGCTCTTCCGGCCCCTGTAGCAAACTACTGCTCTTACACTGTGTCGGTAGATCCTGATAATAAAATAACCGAGTCAAACGAGAATAACAACTCACTGTACAAAGAGCTCTTTGCCGCTCCTGTAAAGGGGTGGAAGTTTCTTTTTGTACCTGTCTATCAGAAACCAAACTCTCCCCCAAGGATCAGCCGTGTTTACAGTGTCGCAAAGAAAAGCATTGAGTATATAATGGGAACCTTTCCAGTTCCAGATGCTGGTATTACATGGTCTGTCGCCTCTGCCACTACAGTTCAGCCATGCTCTGATAATGCATCCCAGAACTGTGGATACGCTGCGGTTTGGGAAGAGGGTGTCGGGCGGGGTGAGTTTTTCTCACTGCTTCTTCAAAAAGAGTTCAAAAAAGACTACAATGACCTATACTATCCCAACATATCTCCGAATGAATTTGATTTTATCGTAGCGGTAACTTCTGGAAGCGGGGGAGGTTCCGGCGGTTCTGACAAGGTGGTTGCAATAGGAGACCAGGCAGGCGATCAGATTCTGGCACATGAATTCACCCATGCTGTTATTGGAGTATATGACATCTACTCTGCCGACTGTCTTGTTGGATGGGATGAGGCATATTGTGAACACTCTGACGGAAGTCGGGAGTACTGCTGCATTGATGGACTTGATGCTGATCATCCTAAGGACTATTATTGTGTGCCTGACGCATCAGGAAATATCCAGTGCGACTATAGTGCACTAGTGACAAAAAACTGTTCTCAAACCTGTACGGACTTTCAGTCCTGCAGGAACAAATGCTCTTCCATATGTTCTGACGGAAACGTGTTTTCAGGTCCGGATGCAAGGTTGAGACACCCCTCCTCGCGAGGATTCTGGACAACAAAATGGCTGGATATAGACGGCCCTGTCAACTACTTCATGGACGCAAGAATCGAATCAGGAGCTTCCTACCCCTGGATGTGGAATGTTCTTGGAAATACTACTTACCACTGCTATTGGGGATTTGGTCCCGTTGACAACCCTGATGGCTATATAAACATTTTGAACCATCCAAGATTCAAAAAACCGTGAGTCTTACAATTGTTAGCCTCGTAAAAAGTCAATTTACTAAAATCTGCGTCTAATAAAATGAAGCTCCCCGCCGCAAGCGGCGGGGTATGAACCCGAGCTTCTCAATCAAAGGGTTATTACACCAAAAAACGCCGATTTATGACTTTTTACGAGGGAATCACATTGCAATGGGCAGTTGAATCAACGAAGAGAAATTGCCCATTCCCAATCCGCATAGTATTCAAATGTATATCCGTTAGTTATATATGCGGTGGCAATCATCGTGTAGAAATTATACTCCAGTATCAACATCTTGTTTCTTGGAAAGTTTGAGTTGCTAAGCTCAGGATTTGATTCAATCAGAAAAAAACTATCTTTCTCAAAACTCAGAATGCCAACAAACTTGGAAGGTGCTCTGTTGTCAATATATGCACAGCCGTATTCTGTACCATAAATGAAATCTCCAGGAGTCAGATATAATTCATATTCAGTACAGTAATCTATATCTTTTATATAGTATGGTCCATAATCTGCGACTGCATTTGATAAAGTTCCAATAAACACAAGGTATATGATAATAATTGTTTTTTTCATGATATGCTCCTCTGAAATTAAAAAGTTTTTCAGCCATTGTCAAACCAGCAAGATCAACAAAACTTCTTACATCTATTATGACACCTTATTTTGCAATATGTTCAAACTTATTCTTGCCTTGCCTTGATTATTGTCTCACAAGCCCATTTTGGCTCTCAACTGGCCGCAAGCAGCCGAAATATCAACCCCTCGGCTCTTTCTGACAATGGCTGTAACCTGCCGATCCAGCAATATTTGAACAAAACGGCTAACTTCAGCAGCCGATGGCCTCTTGAATTCACTCTTTTCATGTGGGTTAAAGGGGATTATGTTGACCTTTGATTTTATAGGTCCAAGCATCTTTACAAGCCTTTTTGCATCCTCATCACTGTCATTAACCCCTTTTATCAGAATATACTCAAATGTAATTTTATCACGAGATTTAAGCTTATAGGAACGACAGGTCTCTAAAAGCTCTTTGATGGGATATTTTCTGTTGATCGGCATGAGCATTGATCTTGTAACATCATCCGTGGCATTGAGAGATATGGCAAGATTGGCATCTGTGTCATTGCAAAGACGGCTTATTTCCGGAACAAGACCGCATGTGGATATTGTAACCCTGCGTGGGGAAAATTTAAGTCCATAATCTGTCTCTGTTAGGGTGTCAAGAGCCTTGACTACAGCATCATAATTGGCAAGAGGCTCTCCCATGCCCATAAAGACAATATTAGCTATGTGGCCGGTGTGTGATCCGTTTGAACTGGAACCATTGGCTTCATCCTCTCCATCTTCCATATCCTCTTCAGTTATGGCATTATCTATATCGATTTGGACATTATCCATATCTCTTTGAGTTGCAAAGTTCTTTGATTTATCTCTCATGGCCAGATGCTTTCTTGCATCCCTTACCTGGGAAATGATCTCGCCCGCAGTAAGATTTCTGACAAATCCTCCTTTTGCGGTAAGGCAGAACCTGCAACCCTGGGTACACCCGACCTGAGATGAGATGCATAAAGTAAAGTGATCTTTCTGAGGAATAATTACAGCTTCAATGTAATTGTCATCTGCAAGTTTAAAGAGCAGCTTTTCAGTGCCGTCAACAGAAAACTCGCTTGATTCTATTTCAAGCCTTGCAATGTAAAAATGCTCATTGAGAAGTTTTCTTGCATCTTTTGCAAGGTCTGTCATCTCATCAAATGTCTCTGCCTGGCGTAAGTATATCCATTTGAAAACCTGCCCTGCACGAAAAGATCTCATATCATGCTCTTCAAACCACTGGGCAAGATCTGCTCTTGTCAGCTCTTTAATATCCTGCATTTACTGTTTCCTTGAGTTTCATTATAATCATTTGTCATCTCTATTTTTTGCCTGCTGCTGTATTTGTCTGCCTGCATTTTTCAATTGTTCAATTGAGTTCCTGCAAAATCTGATTTTACAATTCTTGATTGTAAGGAATGAAAAGTGAGTTTCGCAGGCTATCTGAATATATACTCTCATTTTTCAAGGTTCATCTCAAGAGGAGTATAAACTAATATGGCATTTTCTGTTGATATTGGGCTTTTTATGAGGATAATTTTTTGATGGATCCTATTTTTTTCTAAGTTTCAATATTTTATGTTGACATCAATTTGAAAACCTCTTAAATGCATACCGATCGGTCTGTATTTATCTTAATAAGATTGATTTAATATAGAGCCCACATTGAGCAGCAAACGATATAACCTATTGATTTTATTATAAGTGGTCAATTTTAACCAAAAATTATAATTCAATTATTTCAAATAGTTATGTATAGGGTGCTCAATGTGGGATAGAGAGATAGACCAGGTTTTTCCCTGATGACAACAGATATCTACAGGTCATCAAAATGATAAAGGAACATCATGAAAGCAACCCATAAAAGAAATCAGGCTGAAAGAAGCTCTCAAACCCAGATAAAACTGTTTGACGCAACATTGAATTGCCTCCAGGAGTTCGGTTATCATGGTGCCTCTTTGTCTCAGATATTAAAAAAAGCCGGAGTTTCAAGAGGTGCATGGAGTCACCATTTTGAAAACAAACTTGATTTGATTGCTGCTGCCGCAGAGTATGTTCTTAATAGTGCAATTGAAACTACAAGGGACTGGGCTTTGTCTTCGGGTACCTCTGAGCTTTCGCTGTCCGAGATTTTTGATTTTATCTGGGAGAATTTCTATACAGGCAGACATAGGGATGTCTGGCTTGAATTCAATGTAGCCTGCAGAACTGATGAGCAGCTAAGAGAACGTCTTGAACCAGTGCTTGCACATTTTCATGCATCCATGGCGATCGCCTGGCAGACATATTTTACTGCCAAAGCATGTTGTGACTCCAATATCCAAACAATCATGATTCTTACCATAAATACTTTTCGGGGTATGGCCATACAGTCGATTACCCAGAACGATCCTCACTATTTCAAGCAACTTCGCATGGAGTGGTTTAAAATAGTGTCAATGCTGGTCGAGCCAAAACAGGCTTAGATATCTACTTTTACTCTTAATAAACATTCAGAAATATAAGACAAAGAGAGAGATGAAAAATATGGCAACCATAACAAAAACAGACAATATCTATAAAAGCGATGTCGTTATAGTCGGTGGTGGACTTGCAGGCATTGTTACCGCATTTGAGCTTCTGGATCAGAACAGGTCGGTCGTTATTATTGATCGGGACAAAGAGCAGAATTTTGGTGGTCTGGCTAAAAAATCATTTGGCGGAATCATGTTTGTAGATACTCCTCATCAACGCAAAATGGGCATCAAAGACTCTCCAGAGCTTGCTCTGTCAGACTGGAACAGTTTTGCACAATTCAACTCTGATGATCTATGGCCGCAAAAATGGGCAAAGTGCTATGTGGAGCGATCCATAGATCTTATTTTTGATTGGCTTTCCAGAAGATCAGTCTCCTTTTTGCCATTGGTAAACTGGCCAGAAAGAGGAGTGTTTCACCCTGGCAACTCCATACCAAGATGGCACATTGCATGGGGTACAGGCTACGGGATCATCGAATCCATACTCAAAGATCTCTACAACCACCCGAACCGCAACAAATTGACAGTCTGTTTTGAACACAAGGTCAGCAGGCTTCTGATCAAAGAAAGTCGATCCGGTGCAGACCATGCAGGAACAGACCACGAAGGAACAGATCTGGCAAGGAAAGAGAAATCAGGAAAATCTCCATTTGGTAAAAATCAATCAGGGAGAGATGGATATCTGGCAACAAAAAAAATAGTTACCGGATGTGCAGGTATAAATGAGAGAACCGGTGAGCCTTTTGAGGCTCATGGAGATCAGGTGGTTCTGGCATCAGGCGGAATATGCGGCGGAGATCTCTCTATGGTAAGGGATAACTGGTATCGGGAGTGGGGAGAAGCACCCAAGACTCTTTTGAACGGATCACACAGGTTTGCAGACGGAATGCTTCACAAAGCAGCGGCTGAAACAGGTGCTAAAGTTACTCATCTTGACAAACAGTGGCACTATGCAGCAGGCATATTTCATCCCAATCCGGAACAGGATATGGATGGCTTGAGCCTTGTTCCGCCAAGATCTGCCTTGTGGATGGATGCACAGGGAAGACGCTTTGGGCCCGTGCCCCTTATGGGATATACCGATACCCGCTATGTTGTCGAGCAGATATGTAAAACCCAAGCCAAATATTCATGGTTGGTACTTAACTGGAAAATAGCAATAAAGGAGCTTGCAATATCAGGATGCGACTATATGACAGCTTTCCGGCACCGACAGAAGCTAAAACTTGTGAAAAATATTCTGCTGGGAGATAAAGATCTTGTAAGGCGTCTTATGAAGGAGTCAAAAGATATTGTGGTTGCTGACTCTATTGAGAATATGGCAGAGAAGATGGAAAGCTTGAGCATGGGAGTTTCCATTGACAGTCAGGGGATGGCCTCTGATATACGTGCTTATGACGATCAGATAGACAGAGGAAGAAGATATTTCAATGATGATCAATTAAGAAGAATCGCCAATTTCAGAGATAACCGTGGAGACCGTATGAGAATGTGCAGATTCCAGAAAATTGACGACCATTCGGCACGGCCTTTGATTGCGATCCGTACATTTATCTTAAGCCGTAAAAGCCTTGGGGGAGTTATGACCAATCTGCAAAGTCAGGTTCTTGATTCAGATCAAAGTCCGATTTCAGGGTTGTATGCAGTTGGAGAGACAGCAGGATTCGGAGGAGGCGGCATACATGGCAGAGGATCACTTGAAGGGACATTTCTTGGCTGCTGTGTACTCACAGCAAGAGCGGCAGCTCTCTCCATTGCAGGCAAATCACTATATTAGAAAATGACAAAACAGAGTCAACCCATCTTCAACCGGAGGAAAACATGAATACGGAATTTATCAAAAAAACAGCGGATAGCATAAAACACTCGGTGGTAAAGAAAACAGGGGCTTGGCTTGCTGTCCATGCACTTGAGCAACTGCCGGTATCTCACATATTCGGCATTCCAGGCGTCCATAACACAGAGCTTTATGATGCATTGAACAGCTCGGACAAGATCAGGCCGACCCTTGTTACTCATGAATGCAATGCTGCATTCATGGCAGATGCGATCAGCCGCACTTCTGATAGAATCGGAGTTTTGCTGATCGTGCCGGCAGCAGGAATTACCCATGCCATGAGTGGTATAGGAGAGGCATTTTTGGATGGCATCCCGATGTTGATAATCTCCGGCGGTATCCGAAAAGATATTCGTTTTTCATATCAGCTCCATGAGATGGATCAGGCCTCTCTTTTAAAAAACGTGACCAAAAAAAGCTACCTTATCAAACATCAACAGGAGATTATTCCAACTATATTTGAGGCTTACGAGGTCGCAACCTCAGGAGAGCCTGGCCCTGTTTTTATAGAGATTCCGGTCAATCTTCAGCTATTTCAGGAGCCTGTAGGTGATTACACCTGCTACAAACCCCGTTTTCACAAAGCTGCACCTGCTGGCGGATCTGATATAGAGCAGGCTGCCCGTATGCTTGCAGATGCAAAGTCACCAGGGATTTTTCTTGGCTGGGGAAGCAAGGAAGCCACATCAGTTGCAATAAAGGTTGCTGAGTATCTTCAATCTCCTGTATCCACAACATTGCAGGGATTGAGTGTATTTCCAGGAGATCATCCTCTGCATACTGGCATGGGATTTGGAGTCCATTCTGTGCCAGCCGCTGAAAACGCCTTTAAAAACTGCGACTGCCTGCTTGCTGTCGCTACCCGTTTCAGCGAGATCCCTACCGGAAGTTTTGGCGTCAAGGTACCGGAAAATCTTATTCATGTTGATATAAACTCCAAGGTATTTCACAAAAATTATCCTGCAAAAGTGGCGATTTGTGCTGATGCCTCTGATGCTCTCGAAAAAATTCTGGAGGCACTTGGTAAAATCACTCAAAAAAGAGAAAATATGGATATTCAGACAAGAATTTGTCAGGACAAGGCTGCCTATATTGATGAGTGGATGCAGCACAAGACAGACAAGGTAAACCCTGCTCTCTTTTTCAAAGTCCTGCGTGAAAATATGGACAAGGACGCAATAACAGTGCTTGATGACGGCAACCACACCTTTTTATGTGCAGAGTTGTTTGTCAATTACCACTCAAAGCACCTTATAAGCCCTACCGATTTTAACTGTATGGGATATTGCGTACCAGGGGCTATTGGTGCAAAAATTGCCAATCCTGATAAACAGGTGGTAGGTATTGCAGGCGATGGTGCATTTTTGATGACAGGCATGGAGATACTTACAGCCTCCGCCGAAAATTTAGGTGTGGTCTATTTTGTGTTTCATGATGGTGAGTTGTCCCAGATTTCACAGGGGCAAGAGATTCCATATAACCGAAAGACCTGCACGATTATAGGAGATGTAAAACTCGAAGGGATGGCGATTGCAACAGGAGCCAAGTATATGGAGATCTTGAACAATGAAGATCTTAATGTCATTATTCCCAAAGCCCTGAATCATGCAAAAATAGGACAGCCTGTGATAGTAGATGTAAAAATAGACTACAGCAAACGGACAAGATTTACAAAGGGTGTTGTAAAGACCGTGCTATCCCGTTTTCCACTTGGTGACAAGTTCCGCTTTATTGGCCGTGCTATGGTTCGCAAGATTACTGGATGACTTTGGAAAATAAATTTAGTAATATAAATCAATTTGCTTATCTGTTAAACGCTCATGGCCGGATTCGGCTACCCCTGACCATGAAAAGTAAATCTGTTTTCACGGTAAAGTTTTAAAAATGAGAAATGAACCCGTCTAACGCTAAACGCTCATGGTTGGAATTGAGCCATCCAAGACCATGAAAATTAATATCTGTTTTCACGGTAAAATAAGGAGAATAAAAAATGAAAGTAATCGCTTTGCAGGGCAGTCCTAAAAAAAAAGGAAATACGGCAACTGTACTCTCTTTTGTTGAAGAGGAGCTTCTATCGCTGGGGCATGAGTTTGAGTCTATCTATCTTAACAGCAAAAACATCAAAGGGTGTCTTGCCTGTGGGAAATGCAAAGAAAAACCAGATACAGTAGGATGTGTACAAAAAGATGATGCTCCTGAAATTCTTGATAAAATGGTTGCAGCCGATCTTGTCATCTTTGCTTCGCCTCTCTATTTCTGGGGGGTTACTGCTCAATTGAAGGCCATCATTGACAGAACATACAGCTTTTATGTCAATTTTCATCAACCAGGTCATGCATCTATAGTCAAGGGACAGCGTCAGGCATTACTTGTAACTGGTGGCGGTCCTTATGATAACAATGCCGAGCCAGTGTTTACAGCATTTGGTCGTCTCCAGAATCCTCACATGGCTGTGAATGCCGGAGAGATGTTTATTGGACTTTGTTCAACACCTGAAAATATGGATGAGACTGTAAAGGAAAAAGCTGTGGCATTTGCCCGGAAGATCTCCTCATGATACAGTAAGTTATCAATCACGATCATTTCGTACATGATCGTCTCGTAAAAAGTCCTTTTTAAAAAATGCGTCATAAATAAATCCAGATAGTTATGACTCTAAAAAGTCCTAAATCTACGTTTCTGGGTATAATAACCCTTTGATTTTATTAGGTGCATATTTTAGGAAATTGACTTTTTACGAGGGAATCAAAATTAGAATGTATTTTCATGGTAAAAGGAAAGCAAACCCAATGGATGAAAAAGAGATTGCCCGTAAAACGTCTGCAACAGCACAACTATACTTTAACGGCATAAAAGATGAGGACAAGCCATACAACCTATGGCGTACTTTTGACAAAGATCTGGCAAGGCAGATGTCTCTTTACATTACGGGGCAATTCTATTCACGGGAAAAAATTCCTCATCCCACACGTCAATTGATAACGATTTCGGCTCTAACCGCACTTTCAAAACCAGAGGAGCTAAAACTTCACATCCATGCTGCACTAAATGTTGGATGCAGCCGTGAAGAGATTGCCGAGGTGATTTTTCAAACCAGTATCTATGCTGGTGTGCCTGCTGCAAATACAGCCTTGAAGATGCTCAAAGAAGTTCTGGAAGAGAGGGGTGAAAAGGTGTAATTCTTATCTCTAAGCTTCAATGGCCAAGGGGGTTGACAGCTTTTACCATGAAAATCCCCTCTGATTTTTATAATTCGGGGTGGCCACCTAATGGTCATGAAGGTTTATTTTGTGACTGCAGCAATTTTCCTGTAGTCTTGTTTTGTGCCTTTTTCAGACCATGTTGTTTCTGAGAAAGTCAGATTTCCTTCAAAATCCCATAATGCCACTGAAGTGGAACGGGTTCCGTATCCCTGCATTGATACAAAAACAGGTGAGAGTCCTCTTTCAAGCTCAATTCCTACTCCTGTATCAGGGAGTTTTTCATCAGGTGCAATGACTTTGTTCTGCATCATTCGATAAAAGCCAGGTTCAATATCAGATAGATCTGGATCATCTGATTTAGTTTCAAGATGCCTTCTTAGCTCCTGTTTCACAAATTCAACCTTTACCCATGGGGTGTCCATTGTGTGATTGCTTATCGCATGAATCCCGGGTTGTACCTTTATAATATTTTGATCTGTACTGGAAATAAAGAACATCTGTTTTAAATCCCCTGTCAGTAGATTAAAACCGTTGTATTCTTCCATTTTGTTTTTTACCATCTCAAGGTAGTGAAAAGGGTCACAATCAGACAGGAGAAATGAGGGGATCAAATCGCCCCGAGAACGGGCATTGGGTTTATTGGATGCCGGATTTCTTACATTTGTGAGTGCTGCAAATCTGCCCTTTTTACTAAATGCCATCCATGTTCCCCCCTGTTGAAGATCGCGTCCTCCGATAATTTCCGGTTGATCTTTCCACCAATCAAGAGGCTCTGTAGGCCTGTCAAAGAACTCATCCCGATTGGCTGACAGGATCAGTCTGTATCTTTTATGCGTTTGATATGCAAAAACAATTAAACACATGATTTTTAATCAAATTCCTTCTAAATAGTTGTTGCTTCATTAACAATTTTTGAACTATAAAAATAACATGGAAAAGAGGATAATGAAAGGGGGACAATATAACGCTTATGCCCTGGCTGGCACAACGAAGAGTTAAAGTCTCATGATTACAGCTATTTTAAAAGACTTTCACATAAAATTTGATAACAATGCTTTTGAGGATTTATTAACTCTTGGGCACAAGTTAACAAAAGTTGATAAATTGATAGACTGAGACAGAATATAGTGTTAAATCTAAATATGGCTCCAAATTTTTTTCAACAGAGTTGTTTTCCGATTATTTTGGCTCCATTATGTGTCACCGTTTTTTTCATAAATCACTAATTTTTTAAGAAAAGGAGGGCATTATGGCAGTTTCCATTATTATCAGACGATCTGTAAAAGATGAGGCTATTGCAAGCAAACTGGCACCACTCATTGTTCAACTCAGATCCCAAGCAATGGTTCAGCCTGGATATCTGACTGGCCAGACCTTCAGTTGCTTAGATTGTGAGGGAGAATTTATGGTCATCAGCACCTGGAATTCCATAGAGGACTGGAATAGATGGATGCACAGCGAAGAACGCATGGCTATTCATCAAAAGGTGGATAGTCTTTTGGGAGAAAAAACGATTTACCGATATTATGAACCCCTTGTAAGTGGCATTCCTCCCATATTTAATACAAATTTAGCATCAAAAGGTTAAAAATATAATATTTAGTCTCAAATTAGGCATCCTTACGTACTACATCAAAAGTAGTTGATATTTTTTTTGATAAGAGTCTCGAAATATCAGGAAATGCATTTAGAAAATGTCAGCCAGCTAATGTAAGGATGCCTTGAGTTGCAATAGTAAGATATCCATCCGATGCCCCCTGCAACTAATTTCTAACTGCAACCTTTGAATTATACAATTTATAATTAATGTTTGTACCGGGAAATCTCATATTGGAAGACAAGACATTTAAAGAAAAACTGGTAATCCTTAAAAAGCTATTTATACTGTTTGACAGGCTTTCAGAAGAGTTAAAAAAGGCATGTTTAGAGGGATGTTCTGCCTGTTGTACCAGAAATGTTACGTTGACTGGCCTTGAAGCCAAATATGTTCTGGATGGACTCAATAGCGATGAAAAAGAGGCGATCTTAACTAAGATTGTAAATGAGAGTCATAAAAAACGTCTGGTTCCGCAAACAACCATTAATGAACTTGCAAAACTCTGCATGGCAGGAGAGGAACCTCCGGAAGAATTTGGTGATCCTGCGTGGGGTGAATGTCCGCTTCTTTCAGATAACAGGTGTATGATCTATGCCCTGAGACCCTTTGCATGCCGTTGCATGATCTCCAAGCAGCGGTGCGACGTAACTGGCTTTTCCGAAATGGATGAGTATGCTGTGACTTTGAGCAATGTCTTCATGCAGTATCTTGAGCATATTGATATTGGCGGCCACTTTGGTAACCTTTCTGACATGCTTCTGATTGAGGGTGGGAATAAAAGCCATGTTGCAACAATCCAGCCTGACAATATTCTTGTAAACAAATCGCTTGAAATGCTTATGGTGCCGTTGGAAGACAGAGAGATGATTGCACATGTAATCAAAGAAATTCAAAAAACTATGATTCTTACGTAGATTTGTTAGATAAATCCTGAGTTCTTATAGTTGTATCACCTTCAATAATCTATACATCAATGTCATACATTATTATTGGGGCTATCAAAGGTCAACTTCTGTTAATCAGCCGCACAGATTTGTCGCATCTGCTGAATAAAGATTTGTTATGCCATATTCGTTTGATATCAATTGGAAACAATAATCTTTGCAGCCTCTTTCCTCAGCACACCATCAAATTGAGAGCATCTTGGCCGTTATGAGGAACATCAATATTTTCTGAACGGTTTATAATCGATCTCATGAGCTCTGCAATCGTCTCTTCAAGTTGTTAAGAGGCATTTTTTTGAGACGAGAGGTCAAAAAGGTCTATGGGTGGTACGGCTACTGATGAGAGATTGTCGAGGATGGGATATTTTTGATATAGATTTTTTCTTATCTTTTTTCTGGCTTCAAGGCTGGCATCTCCTTTGAAAATAGGCATGGGTTTATTATTTTTTTCACAGTATAAGGAGACCAATCTAGAACACGAGGGGACTCTTAAACCTTGATTTTGGAGGCAAGTATAAAGAATTATTCCAATGCGTTTAATTTGTTCCTCCCTGGAGTCCAGCAAAAAGGTTTGGTGTTTGAGCATGGCGTAGTAGTAGTAGAGATTAAAAAAACGGGATATGGAGCTTATGTCGATCCGTATTCCGCTATTTTTGATGACTATATGCCAAAGTATGTCAGTAAGACGGAAGGTAAAGCGATCTAAGTCATAGGTTATTTTAGGAGTTTTTTTTTGTATGGCATCTATGCTGCACTTTATTCTATTATCAATAGTAAAAAGCTGTTGTCGTAAGATATAGTTCTCCTCTTTTAATTTCGTTATCTCCTCTTTGACGTTAGTGATCCTCTTCTTGTCTTCTTCTAATGTGTTGAGTTCAGTTTCTAATGCTAAGACCATGCTTTTTTGCATGGAGAGATCACTGGTTAGTTCTGAAATTGCTGACTCAGAGGCTCGAAGGGCTGAAAACAATTCAGAGATTTTTCGCCCACGGGACTCTAGAGTCTCTGCTACCTGTGTAAAAAAAAGCCAGAGAATAAAACCTGGTTTTTGTTGTTGTCTTTTTACATATTTTTGGTAATTTGCACTATATTTCTGAGAGAAAAGAGTGGCAAAACCCTTTTTAGGGGGTTGTCTTTTTGTGGGTGGGATTAGATTTACGCGTAAGGTTATTCGAGGTTTTTCTTTGAATGTGAAGAGATTCAATATACTTTTTTTGTATTTGAGAAGGATCGGAAGAATATCGATTTTCTTTCTTGGGGGCTTGATGACAGATTTCAATAAATTTATTGTGTATGCCATTTTTTGTTATTCTCCTGTCAAATAAAGGCCTGTTTTTAGTATTTTAATAACATGGAGCTATGCAATATTAAATTACAGCAAGAGTCATGCAAGAATTTGTTTTTTATTAAAAATACAAAAAAAATAATTTTAAAGCTCCATTTAGCCTTTTCGTGGATAGTGTTAATGGCCATCTATAATCACCTCATTCATTAATTTTATTGAGTAGTTATTGTTAAAAATTGACTTTTTACGAGGGAATCACAGTCATTACAGATAAAAAATCGTAAAAAAACAGTATTATAAAACACCAGGGAGGTTCCATGAAATATCTTATCATTGGAAATGGCATTGCTGGAGTATCTGCGGCAGAGGCAATTCGGGAGATAGATTCAGCAGGAGAGATTATCATGGTGAGTGATGAAGTTGATCTTCCTTATAGTCGTCCCATGATTACAAGCCTTTTAGAGGGTAGCTGCACCGAGCAACAACTTCCCATACGATCTTCTGATTTTTACTCCAGATTGAACATCACCCCCATTCTTGGACACAGGGTCAATCGATTAGATGTCGTAAAACAGACTGTTGAGCTTGCCAGTGGCAGATCTCTTAACTATAACCGCCTTCTCATTGCATCTGGAGCTGATCCCAGGAGAGTGAAAGCAGAAGGAGCAGAGCTTAAAAATATTTTTTACATGCGTACTATAGACCATGTCAGAGAACAGCTTGCAGCATTTGCTGATGTTCGTCGGGCAGTAGTGCTGGGAGGCGGACTGGTGGGGTTTAAATCGGCCTGTGCTCTCCATAAACAGGGAGTCAAGGTGACTTTGATCATAACATCTGCCTATCCTCTTTCCATGCAGGTTGATGAAGTCGCTGGCCGGATGCTTCTTGGTGAGATGCTCTCCTACGGTTTTGAGATCAGGGTCGGTGCAAGCGTAGAAGCTTTTGAATCTGATATTTGTGAAAAAGATAAAGATAGCCCTGAAAAGAACAATAAACATGAACGTGTCTCAGCAGTGCTTCTTAATACAGGTGAGCGCCTTGCATGCGAGCTTGTAATTGCCGGAAAAGGTGTAATCCCAGCCCATAGTTTTGTTCCAAGAGATCTGGTTGCGGTGGATTTGGGCATAATAGTGAATAGCCGGATGGAGACTACAACCCCGAATATATACGCAGCAGGTGATGTAGCTGAATGCATTGATATCTCAAGACAGAGTCCATGGATCAACGCCATCTGGCCGGAAGCAGCCATTCAGGGACGCATAGCAGGTCAGAATATGGCAGGTCGGAAAGTGCATCATAAAGGTAGCTTGAGCCGTAACGTCATGAGAGTCTTTGGGCTTGATGTGATGACAATTGGGCTTGCCAATGCCGGTGAGGAGAGTGACCTCAAATTCTTTCGTACACCGGATACGACCAAGGGCTATTACCGAAGCCTTGTTTTTAAAGGTGATATCATGGTTGGGGCGGTGTTGGTCAATAACATTGAACAAGGAGGAGTACTTCGTGCTCTGATAGAAAATAGGACTCCAGTGAGGGTTTCTCCGGAAACACTGCTCTCTACACGTTTTAACTTCGCCAAACTCCTTCCATAGAGAAGGCTCATGTAAGGGGGTAAGCGAAATCTGTTATGCACGCACTCTTTCTAAAATGCGTTTAACCATAATGTACCCTGAATAACTCAAAAGATATAATATGCATATAATTTTCACTACGCTTGGTGGAAGAAAGAAAAAAAGCATGGATAGCAGGATGCAGAACCAGGGCATCATTTTGTAAATTTTTTCTGGAACAAAAATATCTGTAATCAAAATATTCATAATTTTTTTCTCCAAATAAAGTGTTTGTGATAGATCATTTTACATTAATAGTATGTGATAAAATAATAACAATGTCAATAAGAAAGGTTTTATCATAACAATAGTCAATAAAAGTATCTCTATATGAGTAAATATAGTCATATAGAGATGCTGATTATGACTGATAAGTGCAACAGCAAGATATAGATTTCCAGAAAAGTCTTTTGGTGAGACAGACCTTTTGCCAGTAAGTCTCGGGCAGTATTTCCACCAATTTAATTATCTGTAAAACTATAGAAACAAGGAGGCATTATGAAAGAAGTTGTTGTCCATCCTGAAAGATGTGTCGGATGCATGCAGTGTATGTTGGCGTGTGCAACTGCCCACTCCCGTACACTCAAACTCCAGACCGCTGTTCTTGAAACTCCGCAACCTAAGCCAAGAGTTCATGTTGGGGCAGGCATTTTCAATGAGGGATTTCCCAACCGATGCCGCCACTGCGACCCTGCCCCATGTCTATCTGCCTGCCTGGCAGGTGCCATCTTCCTGGATCACGATACAAAAACAGTAATGATAAACCCTGATCGCTGTATCAACTGTGCATCCTGTGCCATGGCCTGTCCCTACGGAGTTATCCGCTTCCACGAAGATCCATTTGCACCGCCGGGCAAAACCGTAGCCGTTAAATGCGACAACTGTGATGCAAGGGTTGCAGCAGGAGGTATCCCAGCTTGCACTGAGACTTGTAAAACAGGTGCATTTACTTTTGAAGAAATCTCAAATGCCATGAAACGGAAGACCCGAGAAGTTGCCTGTGCCATGTCTGCTGAGAGCAGGACTTCTGGTATTCCACCAGAGATATCTCTGGTTCGCTCCATGAAACAGGCCTGTTTGAACCGGTAAGTTATAAAAACAGATTTATACAAATAAACATTCATGGCCTTTGTGTGGCCACCCCGAATCATGAAAATCAAAATGCATTTTCATAGTAAAAAACATAAATACCTTTAAGAAGGAGGTCTGCATGTATAAAATCAACTCTCCCCTAACCATTACAGAAGATGGTATCCAACTTCTAAAAAAAGCAGAGAAGGACAACGTAGAGACTGTATGGGATCGGCATAAAGCACAGCAGCCCCAGTGTGGTTTTTGCGACATGGGGCTTAGCTGTCGTATCTGTATTATGGGTCCCTGCCGGGTTGATCCGTTTGGCGAAGGCCCACAGGCAGGGGTGTGTGGAGCAGATGCCGATATTATTGTAGCAAGAAATCTTTGTAGAATGATTGCTGCGGGTGCTGCCTCACACTCGGATCATGGCAGGGATCTTGTGGAGGTTCTGGCATCAGTGGCAACGAACAGTGCTCCAGGGTATACAATCCGTGAGGAGGGAAAACTTAAACTGCTGGCTCAGGAGTATGGTGTAGAGACAGAGGGAAAAGAGATCCTTGCAATTGCAGGAGAGCTTGCTCAGGCCATGATGGAAGATTACGGCATGCGTAAAAAACAGATTACTCTTGTCAAGCGTGCTCCTGAAAAGAGACGTAAGGTATGGGAAACCGTCGGTATTACCCCACGTGGCATTGACAGGGAGACCTCAGAGATGATGCATCGCACCCATATGGGTGTGGACAACAACTGGCAGAGCCTGCTGGTACAGGGGCTTCGCAATGCTCTTTCAGATGGCTGGGGTGGCTCTATGATTGCAACCGAAGTTTCTGATATACTGTTTGGGATTCCAACCCCCCGCCCTACCATGGTCAATGCCGGTGTACTCAAGGATGACCATGTCAATATTGTGGTGCATGGCCACAATCCTGTTGTGTCGGAAATGATCTCTCTTGCCTGCATCTCTCCGTTACTGCTTGAACTTGCCAAACGAAAGGGTGCCAAAGGGATAAATCTGGCAGGAGTCTGCTGCACAGGTAACGAGCTTCTGATGCGTCGTGGCATTGCAATGGCCGGTAATCACCTTATGACAGAGCTGATTCTATCCACAGGAGCTGTAGATATGATGATCGTGGATTATCAGTGTATTATGCCCTCTATCGGAAAGGTGGCCGCTTGCTATCACACAAAAATTATAAGCACAAGTGACAAGGCAAAATTTCCAGGCATGGAGCACCATGAGTTTCATCCTGAAAATGCCCAGAAAAAAGCGATGAGTATTGTTGAGATGGCAATAAACAACTTTCCAAACCGCAAAGAGGTTTTTATACCGGTAAAACCTCAGGCAGCTGTCGGGGGATTCTCCGTTGAAACCATAGTAAAAGCTCTGGGCGGCACTGCCGATCCTTTGATTGATGCCATAAAGGCGGGTAAAATACGGGGAGCAGTGGGTATAGTGGGATGCAATAACCCTAAAATCATGCACGATTACGGCCATGTCACCTTAACCCGCCGCCTTATCGAAAATGATATTCTTGTTGTAGATACAGGTTGTGTCTCTGTAGCCAATGCAAAAGCTGGTTTCAAGGTGCCATCAGCTATTGAAATGGCAGGGCCGGGTCTTAAGGAGATCTGCGGCTCCCTTGGCATTCCGCCTGTACTCCATCTGGGAAGCTGTGTGGATAATGTCCGGATTCTGGTTCTGGTCTCCGCTCTTGCCAATGCTCTTGGAGTGGATATAAGCGACCTTCCGGTAGCAGGCTCTGCTCCTGAGTGGTATTCGGAAAAAGCTGTCACTATCGGAGTCTACTGCGTGGCATCAGGAATTACAACTCATCTTGGCCCAATGCCCCCGATTGCCGGAAGCATGAATGTGGTAAAGCTTCTTACTCAGGGGCTTGAAGATGTTGTGGGTGCAACGTTTGCTGTAGAGCCTGATCCGGAAAAGGCGGCACTGTTTCTTATCAGGCACATTGAGAAAAAGAGGGCAGGACTTGGGCTTGATTCAAGAAGTCTCTAAAATTTCTATGGATACTTAAATCCGTATTTGTAATGGATACCCCGCTTCTTGCGATGGGGTATCCACTATGTAACAGTTTTTATTTGTTAGAAGAGTTCATTAATTGAGCAGGTTAAAACGCTTTGCCAGCGTATTTTTCAACTATGCTTTTAAGTGTTTCATATGACTGTGCACCCACAAGCCTGTCAAGCTCAATAAAGAATGTTGGAACCGCAGTGACACCCTTTGCCCGAGACAGTGCCCATTCTGCATCCACAGCATCTGAGAATGTACGGGCTTCGATGACATGTTGACCTTCTGTAAGATCAAGTCCTGAGCGTTCCACCATGTTTAGAAGAACATCTTTTTCAGAGATGTTCTTTCCCTCTACAAAATAGGCTCTGAATGCCTCCATGTGAAACTGATGGCCTCTATTTTTTGTAGCTGCCCACAATCCTGTTTCCTGGGCAAGGCGGCTGTTATAGGTCATCTTTCTGTCACCAAACGCAAGTCCGAATTTTGATGCCGTGGCTTTAAGGTTAGTAACTATTTCATCTACATTGACAATAGCCCCCTTTCGTTTAAAAAGCTCTTCTAAAGTCATACCCTCCTGTGGGGTATCAGGATGAAGGGGAAATGCCCGCCATTTGACTTTTAAATCATACTCGTTTTCTAGTTTTTCAATACTCCCGGTAATGAAATAACACCAGGGTCAGACATAGTCTGAAAATATTTCAAGCTCCAGAGTTGGTGCCATAATAGTTCTCCTTTCGGTTTTTGTTTTGAAGACGTTTGTCTATCTACAGTAGTTGCAGTAGAAGCTATGCATGTTCAGACAGGTTTATCTGAGTCATGGCTTAAGATATTCTCCCATGAGCAGTCTATTTTTAGGAGTGATATCGCCGGGAATTGTCTGCGTGACAATCTTGTAACCATTTGATCTGAGACTTAATGCCCTTACCGTATCTACTGCAAGAGTGCTATCCATCCACCCTTCAAGGCTCTCAGTTGAGGACTTCTCTAAATTATGACAGCAGGGGAGAACTGCTACTCTGGCGTGCTGATAAACAGCTTTTTCAATAATAAGATCGGTTAAAGATCCACATGCATGAGCAGAGACCACGATATCATCCGGAAGAGTGGATATTTCATTAATATCCATTTTTTTGTAAATAATTCTGTTTTGCAGCCTTGGCCAAAATTCGACCAATGCACCGGATAATTTTTCTGCATTTGGCGGGATCTCTTTGTCCACGGCAATGGCAATTTCTGAACTGTCATCCAGTATAAGCATGATATGAGCCAGAAGTCCATGACCACAGGCAAGGTCCAAAACTCTCCCTCCTCTGTATCTTCTTCTCACTCTTCTGGCCACCTCCCAGGCTTCATGGAGCTCTTTTCTTGGAAGTGTTCCTGCACGGCATACAGCCCTTGCAATCCTGTCAAAAAGGGTGTTGTCAGGGAAAAGCGACTGCTGTTGCGGGCTAAGTCTGTTTTTTGAAGACTTTCTCATGGTAGAAAAAAATACACTCTAATCTTTTTTTTCACAAGCCCTTAGTGGTTCTTCAAGTTAAAATTGTCTTAAAAAGCCCTATTGCCAGCGGCTTTTCAGAAACAGATAGAGTAAAAGAGATGATGCCTCTTGGTGAAGGCAGGTATATCAAAAAGCCCTATGGGCTACAAAACATTGGGGAGATTGTTAAAGAGGCCCTTTCGTTGAAACTTACCATCGACTTGACTTAAACTGTGGATTCCACTACATAAGAGACCTGATGTAGATTGTGACTATATCGTTAAACAGGAAAAATTGATTTTAATATATAATCCAAAGGAGTTAAAAAGATAATACATATGACATTGATAAAAAAACTTGGCAAGGAGTTTGTAATAACGACAGAACTTGGACCTGTCAAAGGAATACACACCAACGAATCACTTGAAAAAGCAGAAAAATACCTGCCTCTTGACGGCATAAACATTCACGACTGCCCAATGGGAAACTTAAGAATCAACGCGACAATGATGGGAGCTCTTGTCCAGAACAGGCTCAATACCGAAGCTATTCCTCACTTTACATGCCGCGACAGAAGCCTGCTTGGAACCCAGGCAGACCTTCTTGGTGCCCATGCCATGGGTATTCGTCACATTCTTGTAACGACCGGAGATCCGCCAAAGCACGGCCCTTTTGGTGAGACTTCAAAGGCTGTGTATAATTTAAATACCTTTGAACTTATAAGGCTTGTTAAAAAGCTGAATGCAGGGCTTGATTATAATGACAAAGAGTACGGAGGGCAGACTCAATTCAACATCTCCTGCACTGCCGTGCCAACTTCAAAAGATATGGATAGGGAGATCTCCAGAATGGAGAAAAAAATAGAGGCAGGGGCTGATTTTTTCCAGACTCAAGTTGTTTATGATGCACAAAAGGCAGTAAGATTCGCTGAAAAGTCAAAATCGCTGGGAAAACCTGTGATAATGGGGATTATGCCTTTGAAGAGCCTCAAGATGGCAAGCTACATGAAAGATCATGTGGAGGGCATCGATATTCCTGACAATATCATAGATAAAATGAAAGATGGTATGGACGGCATCGAGATAAGCTGCGAAATTGTCAAGCAGGTATTTCCATATTATGATGGCATTCATATCATGGCCATGGGCAACATCAGCGGAACCAATGCCATTATTGAGTATGTCAATACGTTAACCAAGTAAAATGGAAAAGGCAACTTCCAAATAACCGGCACGGCCGGAGCGGGGTATTGCTCTTGGCCACAACGAAGAATGAAAGTCGCATAAACACAGCTATTTTAAAAGACTTTCACATAAACCGGCACGGCCGGAGCGGGGTATTGGCTCTCGGCCACAACGAAGAATGAAAGTCATATAATCACGGCTATTGAAAGAGACTTTCACATAAAAATCAACGGAGGCCATCACTTGGAACACGATATTTCCCAAAGCAGAAAGGAGTTTCTTGTCAAAGACTATGAACAGGGCTTTAGCAACTATTGTCAGTTCAAGGTCATGGATATGACCAACGGAACCTTTCATTCCAGGGTCGAGATAAATGAAAATCATCGTCAGCAAGATGGATTTACCCATGCCGGAGTGATGGCAACCATGGCAGACCAGACAGCGGGTTACGCCGCTTTTACAACGGTTGCCCAGACATTTCAGATCTTGACCATTGAATTTAAAATAAATTTTCTCAAACCAGCTTTTGGTAAAGCCCTGGAATGTTTTTCCAAAGTCATAAGAAGAGGCAGACAGATAATAATTGCCGAATCTGAAATCATGGATATACGTGATGGTGAAGAGGTGGCTGTAGCCAAGGCCATGGTCACTTTGATGGCTGTGCCCAAAGATAGTCTTAAAAGAGCTGTTTAGGAATAGACGTTCATGATCGGTTTTGGTCACCCCCGATCATGAAAATCAGATTGCATTTTCATGGTAAAGTAATCCAAATTGGATTTATACAAGCCCTTGCTGAATCAAGGATTTAGCAGGGGGGTGTTTACGAATCAGTCAGGGTAATATTGATATTTTTGATCATTGCGGTTTATGTTGCGGATATACCATCTTCTTTGATGGCGATTGAAATTTCTCATAATAACTGGAATTCGTTCAATAATGTTAAGGCCAGGCGTTGGTTCCCAGTCAAGTTTTTTCCGTGTATAGTTTGTGTCCACCACAAGAGGGCGGTCAACATAATCGATCATCCAGGCTTGTTCATAGGTTTTTCTCTTTAACACAGTGTTAAAAGCATATTTTCCATGTAAAACTGCTCTGGCAATAGGCAATGGAACATTTAACGGTTTTATGGAAAAATTTATATTGCACTCTTTTCGAATTGCGGGAAAGAGATCCTTTTGACAGGTACAACCGTTTTCAGATGCAAACAGAACCTCAAAACGGTCCAGTGAGTTGTTTTTTTCAATGATTCTTCTTACGATCCGCACAACATCCCTGCGGTGAAGATATGGAAAACCCGATAAACCCTCTCCTGGCATCATACGGCCTATAAAGGGCTTGCTCCACATTTTCATGATACTGAACAGAGGAGGAAGTTCGCACCAGTCTGTAAAAACTCCTCCAAGCCTGAGCACAACAACCGGTACTCTGTCTGAATTTTTAAAAAGCAGTGTCTCTCCAATTGCCTTGCTTTTGGCATATGCAACCTCACCACAGGCAATAGATTTTTCTGTTAAAACATTTTTCATGTTCACGGGAACCGGTTCAAGTGCTGCTATGCTTCCTGCAAAAAGAATCCTTTTGACTCCTGCGTCAAAGGAGGCCTCTATGATATTTCTGGTGCCAATAACATTGGTGTTGCTGTACTCATCCTGCCATTTTTTATTAAAATCGGTATATGCTGCAAAGTGGATAACATAGTCTATCTTATTGCCTCTTAATAAACTTCGCCTGAAGACCCAGTCAATGCAGTCAGCATCTGCTACATCCCCTTTTTCCCAATGAACAGATGGTGCAGCTCTTCTTAATTTTTCAGAAGGGGTGAGCCTGTCAAGAGCTACGATGTTGTGGTCACGGGCAAGATCCACGCAAAGAACTGATCCAAGATAGCCTGATGCTCCTGTGATAAGAATTGTATAGCCCATAGAGCCTCCAAAATAGCGAGTTTGACCTGTTTTTATGTGAGTATATTTTTGTATGAGTATAAAATATATGATAAGCTGTCCATTAAAATGATAAGAGTTCAGACCTTTTTATGTCGTATTAAGGCAACACTCAAATGTCAGACAACCAAATCAGACAACTAAATCATACCATCCATTAATCAGGACGATCACATGTAACAATAACGAGCACATTAAAATAAACGTACATGACCGGCTTTGGCCACCCTCTATAACGAAAATGAGATCGTGCATTTTCATGGTAAAGGAATAAAATGAGTTATCCATCTCTTTTCACACCTTTAAATATCGGGAAATATCAAATTAAAAACCGGCTTGTTGCTCTGCCTGTTCATACAGGGTTTGCACATACTGACGGCAGCACAAGTTCCTGGATGGTGGATTTTTATTCAAGGATTGCAGATTCAGGCGTGGGAATGGTTGTTGTTGCAAATGCTGCTGTTTCTCATGATGGAGTTGTATCAAGATTCAATCTAAGAATTGACAGAGACGAATTTATCCCTGGTTTGAGCAAACTTGCAGATGCGATAAAGCAAAAAGGTGCTATTGCCTGCATTCAGCTCAACCATGCCGGAAGATTTGCAAGGACAGAACGCCCCTTGCTTCCATCTGCCATGACAAGTGCAAATCTATCTTTTAATGTGGAATCCCTAAAAGGCTTTATGGAGTTTTTTCCTTTTGAGAAGCGATTTGGCCTGACGCGATATGTGATAGACAAGATCAAAACCTGGCGAGATCCCATGACAGCAGATGACAGAGAGAGGGTGATTAATGATTTTGCCAGTGCTGCTTTCAGAGCCTATCTGGCAGGTTTTGACATGGTTGAGCTTCATGGGGCTAACGGATATCTGTTATGTCAGTATCTATCCTTGTTTACCAATCAGATCAAGTCAGGATTTGGAGGTGATTTTCATGGAAGAATGGCCTTTCCACTTGCAGTTATAAGGAAAATAAAGAAAAAGCTTTCAAAAGAGATTCCTCTGGGTTTCAGGCTTCTGCTTAGAGAGTGGGTGCCAGGAGGAATTGATCTGCCTGAATCTCTTGCATTTGCCTCTGTTTTGGAAGATGAGGGGATAGCCTATCTTTCTGCTTCTGTAGGAAGCTACAACTCCATATTGTCTCCGGCAGTCTTGAAAAAGATGTCAAGGATTGCATATCTTGAATCTGATATGGAAATTTTGACAGCAAGGGTAAACATACCGACAATAATATCAGGAAGAATAACTATCCCTTTGTGTGCAGATAAACTTATCCAAGATGGGGTATCTGATCTTATAGGTCTTGGCCGCCCAATAAGGACGGATCCTCAATGGGTGGCAAAAGCCAGAAATCCGGACTCGGAGCATAAAATTATCAAGTGTATTAACTGCAACTGGTGCTTGAAAAGAGTAGTGCTTGAACAGGGTTTTAATTGCAGGCTGTGGCCAAAGCTGCACAAAGAGAGGACAATACTTGAACATAAACTTCTAACACGCAATTCCAGGACTTTGTGGATCATCGCTGATCAAAATGATATGCAGATATTTAAAGAATCACTGGTGCTTTTTATCCATGCAGAACAAAATGGGTCTGATGACGTTATTAAGAGAGAATGTGAACTTACTGTTTTGCTTTTTCAACCAGTTGTTAAACGCTCATGGCCGGATTCGGCTACCCCCGACCATGAAAAGCAAATCTGTTTTCACGGTAAAGTTTTTAATGATAATAGTGTTGTGTCGGCTGTTGATGACTTTATAAAATGGATTGAGACAAGGCTTGATTCTACTGGAGCCAATAACATTGTCTTGAAATTTATTGTAAGAAACTCTGATGAGAATATAGAAGAGACTGTGTATGATGAGATAAAAAACGGGGAGTATGGCAGGATTTTTATCTGTGCAAATCGCAAAGAGCCCTGGCGGGAGAGGCTTTTATACAAAGAGAGCGGCAAGGTAGTTGTTTATCTTAACTCTAATAATCGAAATCAAAGGGTTATCGTACCGGTTGACCTCTCTGATACCACACTGCTTGTGATGACCTTTATTAAACAGGCATATATGGAGAAAAAGGGTTTCAGCTTTAATTTTGTACATGTAATTACAGGCTACTCAGAGGTATTAAATTCAAAGGCACTCAATTCAGAGGATAGAGTTTTAAAAACAGTCTATTCAGGTGCAGACAATTTAAATGCAAATTATTCAGATACAAATCGTTTTAATAAAGAGAAACAACGTTGGAAAGAGTTGAAAAAAATTGCCGGTTTTAATCCAAATACCCCTTTGGAGTTTATATTCCTAGATAAAGATGTGACATCCTCTATCGTTAATGCTATTCAAATCGGACAATACGGAACCGTTGTAATGGGAAAACGCGGTCTTTCAGGGATTAAAAGATGGCTATTAGGAAGTGTTTCCGCAGGTGTTTTGCATAAACTTATAGATCAATCAATGTTTTTGATTGATTAAAATATCTTCCTGACAGTTACTAATCCTGAGATCATAAAAAACCGATACACCGCATTTTCGCATGTAAAGTGTCAGATTAAGCTAGAACCAATTCAACTATCTTTCTTATGTTTTGCTGTTGTATAACCTCAGACTGTTGCTCACAACTGATATGCTGGAAGCAGCCATTGCAACAGCCGCAAGTATTGGGTGAAGTTCTCTTAAGAAATCAGGAAAAAAATCGAACGGTGCAAGAATACCGGCTGCCACAGGAATAAGAATTATATTATAGAAAAAAGCCAGGAATAAATTCTGTCTTATGGTGTTGATGGTATTTCTGCTTATGGTGATTGCTTTTGGAATACCTTTGAGGCTACCGTTCGAAAGGATAATATCACCTGCTTCAATTGCTATATCGGTTCCTGTTCCGATTGCAAACCCGACATCTGCCACAGCAAGGGCAGGAGCGTCATTTATTCCATCGCCCACCATGCCTATTAATGTGTGCTCTTTTTTCAACTCTTTGATTTTGTCTGCTTTCTCTTCAGGCTTGACTTCAGCCACAATATTTCTCTTGTCAATACCAGCCTCTCTGGCAATCGATATAGCAGTATTGAGATTGTCACCTGTCAGCATAACTACCTTGATGCCCTCCTGATTAAGTTCGAGGATTGCCTGAGCAGATTCAGGCTTTATGGCATCAGCGACAGAAAGAATGCCAGTTATTATGCTGTTTTCCGACATAATCAGAACGGTTCTGCCCTTGCGTTGCAAATCGTCGATAAGTTCTCTTATCTTTATTCCGTTTTGTGATAACTCAGATAGCTCGGACTCAAACCATCCTGGTTTTCCAAATCTCAAGTGCCTTCCATTCACAGTTGCCTCAACCCCCATTCCGCTGTGAGCCTGGAAGTCAACAGGATCATAAATCGTAAGGTTCTTTTGTTTGGCAAAGGTGACAACAGCTTTGCCAATTGGGTGCTCAGACCCTTTTTCAATTGATGCTGCATAAGCAAGAAGTTCATCATCAAATATTGATTCAGAATCATACAAAGTTTGTAGACTGATGGATGATTCTTGGTTTGTCTTTATATTTTTTATTGCAATTATATCTTTTAGGACTGGCTTTCCCATAGTAATAGTGCCGGTTTTATCAAGGACAACTATTTTGAGTTTTGCCGCCTTTTCAAGAGCCTCACTTCGTTTGAAAAGTATTCCGTTTTCAGCTCCCTTTCCTGTTCCTGCCATGATCGCCGTAGGAGTTGCAAGACCAAGAGCACATGGGCATGCAATCACAAGCACCGCAACCATGCGGATCATTGCAGGAACAAACTGACCGGTTGTTGTCCACCAGATGGCAAAAGTTATAAGAGCAATAATTATCACTGACGGAACGAACACAGAAGCCACCTTATCGGCCAGAGCCTGTATTGGTGCCCGACTTCCCTGTGCCTCCTGCACCAGACGTATTATCTGGGCAAGAGCAGTATCCTTTCCTACATGTGTTGCCCTGAATTTCAAAAGCCCCTGACCATTGACCGTGCCTCCAGTTATCTTGTCGCCCTTCTGCTTGTCAACTGGTATAGCTTCTCCGGTCAGCATGGATTCATCAACTGTCGAGTTTCCATCCACAACCGTTCCGTCCACCGGAATCCTCTCTCCTGGACGAATAACGACAATGTCGTCTATGGTAAGCTCGGAGAGGGATACCTCCTTTTCACGAGCGGACACTGTTCCATATCCTTCCAGTATAGTGGCTGTTTTTGGCTGGAGTGCCATCAGTTTTTTTATTGCTGCTCCAGTCTTGCCCTTTGTCCTTGCCTCCAGGAGTTTGCCAAGTTTGATAAGGGTGATAATCAGAGCGGACGTCTCAAAATAGACATGAAGGCCAGGTGATGGGAAGAGCAGAATCGTAATGGAGTAGAAGTAGGCAACAGACGAGCCTGAAGCTATGAGCACATCCATATTGGCATTTTTGCTTTTAAGGCTTTTAAATGCACCCACATAATAATCCCATCCAGTGTAAAACTGGACTGGTGTAGCTAAAATCAGAAAGAGCCAATTAACCCATGCGGCATGGCTCCATTGGCCTGTAAATCCAAAATCACGGGACATACTCAAAATAAAAAGGGGCAAAGCGAACGCCGCACCTGTAATGAATTTTCGGGTGTGATTGACTATTTCTGCCTGCCGTGCAGCCTCATCATTATCTGGTGAAACAACATTAAAGCCAAGATCGCGAATCTTATTGACGATAGCCTCGATAGAGATCTTTTCCGGTTCAAAAGAAATTACCGCCTGTTCAACGGCAAAATTGACACTGGCATTATGCACACCATCAAGGCCGCCAACATTTCTCTGGATATTTGCGGCACAGTTGACACAACTCATACCGGTAATGGGCAGGGTGACTGTTTTTTCATTCATTGACTTCTCCTTCACTCTATAATGCATTGTCATAGTAAAGTACAAAAGATTTATAACTCAATTTTTTCAGATTCCCCTTTTATGGAGCATATGGCATGATTCCATACAACATCATGTGCATAGTCAGGAAAGAGAAGTTTGAATAGTCGCCAGAATATTTTGCCAAAGAAATTTTCACCTTTTCTAAAGTCAAAGGCTGTATATATTACAAGGCGGTTGTTTCCATCTTTTGTTGGTGATATATCAAAAAGGAGCTTGCCGTTAGTTGCAAAAAGTTCTGATGGTTCATATAACAGAGCTTTTCCAGCAATGGTTTTGACAAGACGGATACCCATGGAGATCGGAAACCCTCTTAGGTTGTAGCTCACCACAGATCCCTCCTGATTTGGCAATCCAGAAGTTCTTCTTACATCCACAAACCTGAGCCTTAAAAATTTGCCTTTTTGTGATCCGAATTTGCCAAGCTCTTCAAAGATTCTGTCTGATGATGCCCTGATCTTTATGGCATACATCCTCTCCATATCAGGCGATTTATCAAGTTTTATTCCCAGAGGTTCTGATATTGATTTTTTGAAATAATCACGCTTCTCTTTTATGATTACAGTCGGGTATCTTCCATAAGATTCCCAGTTTAAACCAAAAAAGTGTTCTGTGAGAATGTTTCTGAATGTTTTGATTGCCCCTCTTAGAATAGATATAAAAACAGAAGTTTTCATCAAATCATTAAACACCTCCCTGTAATCGGACGATCCACTTCCTATTTTCCACAGAACTGATCCCAGTGGCCATCTGTCCATCTTTTTAAACTTCATTTCAGTTGCAAATGCCTGATAAAGGATTCTGCTCAGAAGCGGGGATTTTAATGCAACATGTATTGACCCTATCACAAGTTTGCCGTACCTGTTATCCTTTTTGAGCCAATCACCTACCCATCCATACCCCTCTGCAATGCTTTTTTTGTCTATACCCTTATAAATTACAGTTTTTGCAAGTTCTTGTGCAGTTATAAATGCTGAAAAGAGTCCGTCTCTGTAAAGGCGTGCACCAAGAGCATCTCCAGCCAGTGCGATCCTGTCTGAAAAAGGTTCTGTAGATGGAGTTACAGCCATGTTAGGAGAACATCTGCATGCTACAGGGGTATTTTTAATATCAATATGCGGCAGGATGTTTTGAATATTATCAAGAGAGAGAAACGTTTTGATAATATTGTCCGTATCTTCAGGCAGCGATGCTTTGTCAATGCTCTTTCCGGTAAGGGCAACTGTAAGATAATCACCCTTTGGTATTAAAGCCGCATGTTCAAGATCAAGCCTCTGGGTTCCTGAGACAATGATGTAAATCTCTCTGTTCATGTATTTTTTCAGGTATTTACTGCCTGGTTTGAGTTCAAAGATCAGGCAGGCTCTTGTCTGTGGAGGTCTGAAACCAGGATTTAACATCCTGTATGACTCTAAAAGGCTGTTATGTCTGGAATCTTTTCCGGGATTTAGATTAACTCCTGTTGAGATGCATACAAAATCAGCTTCAAGGTTGAACAGATTGCCGGAGTCAGGCTTTATTGTGATTGATCTCTTGTTGCTACCTGAAGTGTATTGAATCGCCAGTGCCTCTGCGTTTATTATATTAGCCCCTTCATCAACGGCCTTCTGTAAAATAAAGGGGTCAAAACCTCTTGGAAATTTTTTCCTTTTGGAAGGCAGAGAGCCCCTGAATACTGATATTAGATCGTCTCCTGCAGGAACTTTGAGTGGGAAATTTTTCCACAGTCCATGTATCCATATATGGGTGAATTTTTCGCAGAGCACTTCATCAGGAGGCGATATTTTTTCTCTTACAAGCTCTTTTTGCAGTCTTGGCGATATAATGCCGGCACAGAAATTACACCCTTTGAATTGCTGCACATTGTTGTTGAGATCTAATTCAGCTTTTTTGTCAATAATAGATACACTGACATTAAGATTGACCTTTTTAGCCTCTCTAAGCAAAAGGATAGCAAAAAATGAGCCTGCAGGACCTCCGCCCAGTACAGCTATATTGGCACCATTGTTCAATGTCAGTTTTTTCCTAAGTTGACTGTTCAAGATTCAAACCTCCTTATGAAATTTATGTGAAAGTCTCTTCAGATAGCTGTGTTGATATGACTTTCATTCTTCATTGTAGCCGAGATTCAATACCCCGTTCCGGTCGTGCCGGTTATCATTTAAACAGTGAGCGTATCCAGTCAAAAAAACCTTTGGGTTTTACTCTTTCAGGTTCAGAAGAGTATTTAAAGATATTTTTGTTATCCTGCCTCTCCTGCTTGTTCATATTTGTTTTTTGAAGGTTACTTTTGCTTTTAAGAGCTCTTTTCTGGGCTGATTGTTCTCTGTTTATATTATTTATTTGTGCAAAATGTTTTTCAAGAAGAGAGACGATCTCCTGAACAAGCCTATACTGTTTTCCTGTACGTGCAAGAGGATAAATATTGTTTTGAAAAAGATAGATATTTGACAGATCAGTAAGAAATGGGTCATCTGATGATCTGGCCATCCACTCACAGGTACGCACAAGCCCTGATATTCTTACAATAGAGCATGCAAATTGAGTAAGTGCAGCAATTTCCCTGAATTCCGGTGCTGCTGATTCAGGAGATTGCCAATGCCCGACAGCAGCACATATATTGTCAGGAAGATGCCATGACTCAAGAATTGTCTGGGCAACAAGAGCGTCAGTGGTTGCAAATATTTCCAGTTCAGCCTCTCTTAATGGTTTACCGGATATTTTAGTCATTTTAATGCATTTTTCAAAGGCTTCCGGGTTATAAACCGCAAGAATCAATTTTCCTATTCCCTGAAGCAGGCCGACAATATAAAGATCTCCTGGCGATACCTCCACAAGAAGTTTTGGATCGCCAAGCCTTCTGTTTGCAATAGCACATGCCCATGCCTCTTCCCAATACTCCTTGTCAGAAAAACCATTCAGATTGGGAAAAGTGGGAACTGTTTTTTTAAATAGATACATATAAAGATAGTGGATGGTGTCAGTAATACCAATACGTACAATGGCACTTCTTAAACCGGTAACCGGAATACCTCTGCTGTAATATGACGAGTTGGCAAGTTTTAGAAGTTGTGCAAAAAGGATCGGGTCGTTCTTGATTATATGCTCAAGCGATGCAGTATCAATTTTATCCACAGGAGTATTTACCATAACCATGATACGCTGGGCTGAATCAGGTAGCGAGGGAATCTTTATGCCTGATTCAATAATCTCCTGAGCAATAATTTTTGCCATCAGTTTTTTATAGGGCATTTAACTTTATCCTGGGATATACAAATTTTTATTATGATTTAAAATATCTCGTCCTTTGGGCGTGGTTATCGTCCAAAGGCTATGCCTGAAAATTCTGTTCATATATTCTTTTAATCGGTTATCCCCATAACTGAAAAAAGGAAAAACCATGAGCAGATTTGAAAAATTATCACATGTTTTGTGGCATTGCCAGTACCATATAGTATGGGTACCCAAACACTGAATTATTATCCCTGCCTGATTACAGCTCAGGCACGAGAATTTCTTTGACAAATTATATCAATAAAAATTATATTGCATTACATTTGTAAGTATCAACCAAAACCACGCTCAAAGGATTTTCCCATGAAACAGATCCGTCTGATGCCATTAATCTGGCTCATTATTACAACCACCGCCTATTCCGCACCGGTTCCTGACACCGGAATAACAAAATGCTACAACGACTCCGCAGAAATCCCCTGCCCCAAAGAGGGAGAAGATTTTTACGGGCAAGACGGCAATTATTCCATCAATCCTATGTCCTACACCAAATTGGACGCAACTGGCGTTGTCTTACCCATCACTGCAACCCCTTGGGCAATGGTGAAAGACAACGTAACCGGTTTGGTTTGGGAAAACAACAGCCATAAATCCAGATGGGACAGAGACGCTCCAAATGTAATTGCAGAGCTAAATAACACCAAATTTGGCGGATACTCTGACTGGCGATTGCCAACCATGAGCGAGCTTGGTTCAATTGTTGATTTTAGTGTACCATATCCCGGACCCACTATTGATATAAATTATTTTAAAGATACGTTTTCATTCTATTATTGGTCGAGTTCTACCTTCGCCAGCAGCATAAGCCGCGCGTGGTGTGTCTACTTCGTAAACGGCCACGCCTCCGACTACGTTAAATACGAAGCGAACTATGTGCGTGCCGTTCGGGCAGAACAGACTGGGTCATTTGATAATTCCGATCATTTGGTCATTAACGGGGATGGCACTGTAACAGATTCTGTTACAGGCTTAATGTGGCAGCAGGATACAGCAAAGACGGCGACTGGAGGGACTACTATGATCTGGAAAGATGCTCTTGCATACAGTGAAAATATGACTCTTGGAGGATATACAGATTGGAGATTGCCGACTGTCAAAGAGCTGCGGAGTATTATGGATTCCAGCAGTTATTCTCCAGCAATAGATACGAGTGTATTTAGAGATACTTTTTCGTCCTTTTATTGGTCAAGTTCTACCAACGCCTACGAATTAAGCCTCGCGTGGATTGTCAGCTTCTACATCGGCGACGACGGCTACAGCAATAAGGGCAACGCTCACTATGTGCGTGCCGTTCGGGCAGGACAGTCGGATATTGGGTCATTGGATAATTTGATTATTTCCGTTTCTCCAATCAGCCAGAGTGCTGCCAACATTTCAGGCACAACAACCTTTGATGTTTCCAACACAGGTACAGGCACAATGAACTGGATAGTATCTGTAATATCAGGTAGTGATTGGTTGAGAATAACTTCAAGTGAGAGCGGCAGCAACACAGGCACAATCACTTGTGCTTTTGACGAAAACACCAGTACATCTGAACGCACAGGAACAATAATAATTACAGCAGAAGGTGCGGCCGGAAGCCCGAAGGATGTTACAGTTACACAGGCAGGTGCGGTGATAGTGCCGGATCCAGACCCCCAACCAACATCAGGCATGGGCAAGGCAATCATTCTTGCCGGTGGTGGCGGAAACACCAGCCTCTATCCTTTCAGCAACAAACTGTGCCAACAGATGTATCGACTTTTAAAGCAGCGTGGTTTTACTGATGACGATATTATCTACATGAACCCCTATCCGCCTGATATTGATGAAAACGGTTATCCTGATAATGAACGTTTGGACTACAATCTTTTCGACCCTCAAACACAGTTGAAAGAGGCATTTGCCAAAGCTGCACAATCACTCTCTCAAGCTGAAAATAAGGGCGGGCAGTTTATTCTCTATGTTCATGGTCATGCAGAAAACAATTTTCTGAAACTCACCGGAAATGATGAAATTTCTGCCACTGAACTCCAGGTATTGCTTAACACGATTCCTGCTGCTGTTCAGCAAATTGTTATCTTAGATACCTGCTATTCAGGCTCTTTTATGGATGAGCTTGCAGGTGCGGCAAACAAGGCGGCAGATCGTATTGTGATAACCAGCTCTGATGATAAAACAGTTGCATGGAACACGGGTGTACTTAACTTCTCTGACAGGTTTATCCGTCGTCTCCGTGCAGGTCATACCTTGCAGGTTGCGTTTGAAGATGCTGAAGATATGATGAAAGGCAACCCCCAAATCTTTGGTGAACAAGCTCCCAGGCTTGATGATAACGGTGACGGACTCTATAATTCAGTTGATGGAGTTCACTCAAGTACCGTTTATATTGGCAAAGAGGGAGTTCAGGCAGCAGACCCTCCAAGTATTCAAAATGTTCACCCTGCTATGGAGATTGCCGAAGGAAAAGCGGATGGGGTTATCTGGGTCAGAACATCCCCAAGCGGTGAAGGCAGGATAAAAACTGTTAAAGCTGTACTTATGCCGCCTGATTTTTCATTTACTGAATATCAAGGTGAAGAGACCAGATTCAACGAAATATCCCTTGAGCTTAAATATAACGGTGCAGATGATAGATATCAGATAACTTATGATAATTTCAGGCAAAAGGGCAAATGGAAAATTGCATATCAGGCTCAGGGAATTGATGGTCAATGGTCAGAAATAAAATTTGGAGAGGTCAATGCTGGAGGGATGAGTGATACTCTGGCGGTCTCTGTCGGGTTTAACCAGAGTGAATATCTCGTTTCTGATACTCTGCTGTTTGATGTAACTCTCAATGGCAGAGAAAATATTGATCTATATGTAGCTCTCTTGTTTCCCCAAGGTTATTTTGTGAGCTTTACATATCCTTTGGCTTTGAGTTTTCCGGGTCAACTGATTCCCTATCAATCAAATATACCAATAAATGGTCTCAAGACTTTTAATATACTGGAGCTGCCATTGCCAAAGGAGCTGAGCAAGGGGATATACACTGCCTGTGCTGTTGCAGCCAGTGTCGGCAGCGATCCATGGGCGGTTGAGAACTGGTTCTGCTATGACTGTAAAAGCTTTGAATTGAAATGATTTTTGGCTTTGAGTTCAAAGTTGTTGAATTATGTCCGGACGGACGTGCCATGCAGCAGCTTAAAGACAGGGACTATACAGCAAAATACAAGTCGGAAGGCCTTCCCGATTCATCTTGTAGGTGTGGAATTCTCAAAAAAAAAGAGAAATGCGGTTGGATTTGAGGTGGAGGCGGGGTAGACTGCAAAAAAAGATGTCTGAATTTGAAATTAACTACACGAGGTGAATATGAACCGTTCGGAAATATTAAGCATATTATATAATTATAAACACAAATATCAGGAGCAATACAGATTTACAAGAATTGGCATATTCGGTTCTGTTGCAAAAGGGATTGCCGGTGAAAAAAGCGATATTGACATTGTTATAGAACAAAAGGAACCGGACATGTTTCTTCTGGGATGTATCAAGACAGATTTGGAAGAGGAGTTAGGAAAAAAAGTGGATATTGTCCGTTTACGCAAAGAGATGAACGTTTTCCTCAGAAATAGAATTGAACAGGAAGCTGTTTATGTATGATAAAGAACTTGTATATGAAACACTGACTCAGATATTGCAATCGGTGGAGGCGGTTATCTATCGTTTTAAACCTGTTAAAGAGGTGAAAGATTTTACAGATTCTCAAACAGGAATGGAAAAACTTGATTCGATATGTATGAAACTTATTGTTATAGGTGAGAGTCTGAAAAATATTGATAAAATGACAAACGGCTCACTTCTTGCCGAATATCCTGAAATCAACTGGAAAGGTGCTAAAGCAATGAGGGATATAATCAGCCATCACTATTTTGAGGTTGACGCTGAGGTGATTTTTGATGTTTGTAAAAATAAGATAGAAAATCTTCGTAACACAGTTACTAATATGATAGCTGATATGGAAAAATGACCATTGACTAAAAAAACAAGGGCAAACAATGAAACCACGTCAAAAATCCACCCACAATATTGCCGCTTCTTTACTTCTAACCCTGATGTTTGTGGCTGTTTGCTGGATTAATACGGTATCAACAGATAATGACAACCCTGTCATTGCAATTGCCGCAGGTAGTGAACACACAGTGGCTTTAAAGTCAGATAGTACTGTCTGGACATGGGGCTATGGCTACTGGGAGAGCGTCAGCACACCAACACAGGTAAATATATCAGATGTTTCCGCAATTGCCTGTGGTGGATACCACACCGTAGCACTGAAAAAGATGGTACTGTCTGGACTTGGGGCTTGAATGGTTACGGGCAGCTCGGAGATGGCACCACAGTAGAGAGCAGCACTCCTGTACAAGTAATAAATTTATCTAAAGTTTATAAAATTGTTGGAGGTTTTTATCACACCGTAGCCCTGAAAACTGACGGCACTCTCTGGGCTTGGGGAGCTAATGATAAGGGGCAGCTCGGCAACGGCACGACAACTGAAAGCCCCATACCGTTAGAAGTCATTTTCCCAACCGTCACCGCTCCCACAGTAGAAACCGCCCCGGTCACATCAATTACGATAAATTCCGCCGCACTGAACGGCACTATTACTCCAAACGGCTCAGATACAAAGTGGTATTTTGAATACGGACTGACTACGAATTACGAAGCTTCCACAGTTAGTCAGATAATTCACTCCGGAAACGCAGCAACGACAGTCTCAGAAAATCTTACCAATCTGATGCCAAACACCAATTATCACTTCCGGTTGGCTGCGGAGAACAGCGAAGGTCGAACCAATGGGGACGATCAGACTTTTATGACAGAAGCTCTTCCATCCTCCATGATGGGCAAAGCTGTCATAATTGCCGGCAGTACCTCTGCAGGTTCTCCTTCTGATACACTCTACCCGTACAGCAACAAACTTTCCCAGCAGATGTATCGGCTTCTGACCCAACGCGGTTTTACTGATGCAGATATCTTATACATGAATCCTCTGCCTCCTGATATTAATGAGGATGGTAATCCGGACAGTCACCTTCAGGATTATAATCTGTTGCAACCTGAAACAGATTTGGAAGACGCCTTTTCAAAAGCAGCTTCAGAGCTCTCTGAGGGCAGTCAGTTTATTCTGTATATTCACGGACATGCAAACATTAACAATATCAGGATAACCAGGGACTACACTCTGCCGGCTACAGGACTCAAGTCACTGCTGGACAAAATCCCCTCTTCTGTTCAGCAGGTTATTATTCTTGATACCTGCTATTCAGGATCTTTTCTTGACGAGCTTGCAGGATCTCCTAATCGGATCGTAATGACCAGTACTGACGGTATCACGTCGGCATGGAATGTCGAAGTTGCCAATTTCTCAGAAAAACTTATCCGTCAACTTCGCTCAGGATATACGTTAAAACAGGCATTCGACTCTGCAACCGATATTATTAAATCAAATGAAACACTTTTTGGCAATCAGTCTCCGCAGCTTGATGATAATGGCGATGGTGTTTACAACGCTGTGGATGGCATTCAATCCAGCATTACCTATATTGTAAGAGATGGAGTCCAGGCAGCAAACCCGCCTGTTATTACAGGAGTTCACCCTGTAATGTATATTCCTGAAGGCAAACCGGACGGAATTCTATGGCTCAAGACATCGCCAAGCGGAGAAAATCAGATAAAGATGGTAAAGGCAGTGCTGATGCCGCCTGATTTTACATCAGCCGAATACTCAGGTGACGAGACCCGGTTCAGTGAAACAGTTCTGGAGCTTAAATATAATGGTGCCTTGGATCAGTATGAGGTGAGATATGAGAATTTCCGGCAAAAAGGGACATGGAGGATTGCGTATCAGGTACAGGGTCTTGATGGTCAATGGTCGGACATTAAGTTTGGCGAGGTCAATGCAGGTGGTGTGAGTGGAGAGTTATCTGTCGCGGTGGGGTTGAATCAGACTCAATATAACGTATTGGATACGCTGCTTTTTGATGTTACCATGAACGGAAGTGAATCAAGTGATCTCTATGTGGCTCTCATATTTCCGCAGGGATATTTCTTCACATTTGCATATCCTCTAATTCCAGGTTCGCTTGGTGAATTGATACCTTATCAGTCCAATATTTCCATAAATGGTCAAAAAACTTTTAATATACTGGAGCTGCCATTGCCAAAGGAGCTGGGGAAAGGTGTATACACTGCCTGTGCTGTCGCAGCCAGTGTCGGCAGCGATCCATGGGCGGTTGAGAACTGGTTCTGCTATGACTGTAAAAGCTTTGAGTTGAAGTAAGCTGGTGCTCATCAGTCATAACTTCTCAAAGTTGCTACAGCATATTGTATTAAAAATGAGAACTTACGACTCACGAGATCCTAATATAAAAATGTGATCCATTTTCACGGTAAAGCTGGTGCAGACAGGTGAAGTTGTCATAGGGTCTATTTTTCAAGTTTAAGCCTCAAGGTCTTTCTGTCAATTCCCAGAATTTGGGCAGCTTTTGTCTTGTTTCCTCCAACATTTGCAAGCACCAGAGCAATATGTTCATTTTCAACCTCCTTCAGTGTTTTGAACGGAGTGTTTTTATGGGTGACGGTAAATCTCATGGATTCTGGAAGATCAGACACTCTTATATGGTCTCCATCCACAATGACTACAAGTCTCTGAATCATGTTTTCAAGTTCCCTTACATTTCCAGGCCAGTCGTGGTTTTTAAGTGCTTGAAGTGCATTGTCAGTAAAGACAGGAGGGTGATCAAGATCCATCTCTTCTGCAAATTTCTTAAGATAAAAACTAACAAGGGGCAAAATGTCTTCCCGTCTTTCACGAAGAGGCGGGATTGTAATGTTGATAACATCCAGCCTGTAGTAGAGATCCTCTCTGAAAAGACCTTTGGGAATCATGGATTTAAGATCTTTATGAGAGGCCGCAATAATTCTGGTATCAATCTTTTGCACCTGACTTGAACCGACCATATTAATCTCTTTGTTCTGAAGTACACGAAGGAGCTTTGCCTGCATGCCTGGACTTGCATCACCTATTTCGTCCAGAAAAATAGTTCCCCCTTCCGCAATCTGAAAAAAGCCCTGTCTTGAATTTTTGGCATCTGTAAATGCC
>JADGBC010000130.1 GCA_015231705.1 Desulfamplus sp.
ACGAGCAGTTAAAATCAAGATTGACCATGGGACTTGTTACAAAGATGGAGGCCCCTGATTTTGAAACCAGAGTTAAGATTCTTAAAAAAAAATCATCGCTTAACGGTTATAAAATTCCAAATGATGTGGCAGACTATATAGCCCAGGAGCTTTGTGATAACGTAAGGCAACTGGAGAGCGGTCTTGCCGGAGTTGCTGCCAAAGGCTCCCTTATGGGAGAGCCGATAAACCTCGCTCTTGCCCGTGCCGTACTTGAAAACATCTCCAAAAGCAGAAAACAGGTAACCATTGACGCTATAAAAAAATTGATATGTAACGAATTTGCCATTTCTGAAGAAGATCTTCTCTCAACATCAAGAAAGAGCAAATTAGTCCACCCCAGACAGATGGCCATCTATCTGTCACGAAAATATACAGATCAGCCTCTCAAAACAATCGGCAAGAGCTTCAACCGCTACCACGCAACAGCTATTTACTCAATCAATGCGGTAGAAAAAGCGATTCAGCAGCAGGGAGCTTTTTCTGAGCAGCTCAACTATCTGTACAAAAAGATTGAAGCAGGAAAATTTTAAATAACCGGCACGGCCGGAGCGAGGTATTGCTCTTGGCCACAACGAACAATGAAAGTCCCATGATTACTGCTAATTCAAGAGACTTTCACATAAACGGTCATGCCCTGATGGGCACAACGAATAATGAAAATCATATAATCACAGTTATTTAAAGAGACTTTCACATAAATGCCTTTTAAAGATTATTTGTACAAATATCTTTACCAGATCACAAACGGCAATGCCACAAAAGAGCCAGAAGAGCTCTGCTGTTATGCCTATGATGCAACAGGCAGGACATTTATGCCTGATGCAGTTGTGTTCCCTGGCTCCACTTCTGAAGTGTCAGAGATCCTTAAGCTTGCATCACTGGAGAAGATCCCTGTTATCCCAAGGGGCAGCGGTTCAGGTATGACAGGTGGCTCACTTGCTGTTCATGGTGGAATCGTTATGGTAATGAGCCGTATGAACCGTATCCTTGAAATTGACTGTGACAATTTTATAGCAAGGGTTGAACCTGGAGTTGTGACCGGAGATTTTCACAGGGCAGTGGAGCAAAAAGGGCTCTTTTACCCTCCTGATCCTGCAAGTTCTGCATTCTGCACCCTTGGTGGCAACCTTGGTGAGTGTGCAGGAGGACCCAAAGCGGTAAAGTATGGTGTGACAAGAGATTATGTTCTTGGACTTGAGGCTGTGATACCATCCGGAGCGATCATTAAAACAGGTGTAAGAACGGCAAAAGGGGTTGCCGGATATGATCTGACCCGTCTGATTGTGGGGTCGGAAGGAACGCTTGCTGTTGTGACTCAGGCCACATTAAAACTTCTTCCACTGCCGGAATCTGTAAAAACCATGGCTGTCCTTTTTCCGACAATACATCAGGCTGCAAAGACAGTCTCTGAAATTATCAAAGAGTCAGTAGTGCCAAGATGTGTAGAGTTTCTTGACAAATCTTCGATTGACTGCGTAAGAGAGCAGATTGGCTTTAATCTCCCTGGTGATATACAGGCAATTTTGATTATTGAAGTTGATGGAAGCTTGCAGACAGCTCAACAGGATGCTGCTAAAGTAGAAAAATTCTGTATTGATAAGGGAGCTACAGATGTGATTATAGCTTCTGACTCAAAGCAGTCAGCTGAACTTTGGAGTGCAAGAAAGGCTCTGTCAACCTCTCTTTTCAAGTTGGCACCGGACAAGATCAATGAAGATATTGTGGTTCCGCTGAACCAAATCCCAGAGATGGTTCATAGAATTGAAAATATTAAAAAAAGAACAGGGCTTACCATTGTAAGTTTTGGTCATGCTGGTGATGGCAATATCCACTGCAACATTATGTATCACAAGAAAAATCCACGGGAACGTATGCTTGCAGAATCTGCCATGGATGAGCTTTTTGACCATACACTTGAGCTTGGAGGAACCATCACAGGAGAGCATGGAGTCGGGATTACCAAGATGAAATATCTGCCAAAAGAGATCGGAGAGAGTGAAATGGAGATCATGAGAGGGATTAAAAAAGTATTTGATCCCGACAATATATTAAATCCAGGAAAAATATTTATCTGAGCCTGAAGCTCCATATATTTAGTTCATTCTGGCCTGGTATATGTCCATGGTCAAAATGTGTTCAAGAATATCAATGCCAGGATTCAGGCTGTGCTCAATGGCACATGATATGGATTCCGAGCAGTATTTTGTGCAGAGAATATTATTTTTGTTGAATTCCCCGAAACAATCAAGACTGTCTCTTGAGTCTTCAATGAGTTCACCATCCGGCAAAAATTGGTCATTCTGGTAAAATTTCATCTTGTTTCAGTCCCTTCAATTTTATTTGATTCTTGTATTCAACCTTTCTGCACCAATGATTCAATCTTAACCGCTAATTCAGAAAGAGTGCACTCTATTTACAATGATTTTAAATCCGAAAAACCGTCGCAACCAGTTTGATTATATTGATTACTCGAATAAAAAATCATAAAGCATCACTGTTAATATAATAGATACCCCCATATGGTCAACTGTTTGTTTTACCTTTTTTGATGTTTGTTGCACCATTGTGATTGTACCTCATATTGTTGCAGTTAAAATATAGACTTCCAGAAAAGTCTTTTGGTGAGATAAAGCCTTTGTCCATAGTCTCAGGCGGCATTTCCACCAATTTAATTATCTGGAAAACTATAGATGCTGACACTCATAATTTCGGGTGACCACACAACGGGCATGACGGTTTAATCATGTTTTGCCACCATCTCTTCAAGGCGGCTGACCAGCGGCTTGAGTGTCTGTTGATTTGTAGCTGAAATAAGTATTCCCTGGTTGAGCAGCCATGGATTGTCAAATGTACTGATATCAATTTTATCCTGCTTATTAAATAGATAGATGACCGGTATGGTATCTAATTTGAGCTTTTCAATAATTCTATCCACAGATTTCATCTGCTGGTCATACCTGGGATTACTGATATCCACGACATGAAGAAGGATATCAGCATCTTCAAGCTCCTCAAGAGTGGCATGAAACGCCTCCATCAACTCATCCGGAAGGTTTTGAATAAACCCGACAGTATCTGTAATTATCACCTCAATATCTCTTGGAAATTTAAGTCTCCTGCTTGAGGGATCCAAGGTTGCAAACAACTTGTTTTCCGCTGTTATCTGACTTTTTGTAAGGGTATTGAGCAGTGTTGACTTGCCGGCATTGGTGTAACCAACAATCGAGATTACAGGAACCTGTTTTCTGTTTCTCTGTGCCCTCTGCTGATTTCTCTGTTTTCTTATCTGCTCTATCTGCTTTCCAAGGTGGACAATTTTATCTCTGACTCTTCTGCGGTTGATCTCAAGTTTTGTCTCTCCTGGCCCTCTGCCACCTATGCCTCCGGTAAGCCTTGACATTGCGGTGTTTCTTGTAATCAGTCTTGGCAGAAGATATTTTAGCTGGGCAAGCTCCACCTGAAGTTTTCCCTCACGGCTTTTGGCACGCCTGGCAAAGATATCAAGTATAAGTTGAGTGCGGTCAATAACCTTCATCTCGACAAAATCTGTAATGGAACGGATCTGGGCAGGGGTAAGCTCGGTGTCAAATATCATCATTGATGCATACTTCTGAATAGCCAAAATTGCAAGTTCAGCAAGTTTGCCCCTGCCAACTACAAACTTGGGGTCAACCGCCTTTCTCTTCTGTATTGCCGTGCCTATAACTTGAATAGAGCTTGTTCTGCAAAGCTCCTCAAGCTCATCAAGAGAAGATCTTGAATCTTTTGTGTCAGTTGACACATGGATCAATAAAGCCTTCTCCTCCCCTGTCCCTGCTTTGTAAAGGGCATTCTTCCTTGCAAGTTCCGATTCAATGGCAATGATAGTTCCTGTAAAATCCTTAAACAGGAAGCTCAATGAGAGGTCATCCATTGACCCTGCCGGCATAAATAGGGATCGAGCAAGAATAGGTTGCAGTATTTCATAAGGATCGCCATCTTCTGAAGGCAGAATATGGGCGGGATAGATTTTATCAGGCTCCCCATCTTCATTAATGGTTATCGCTGCCATAAAATCGAGTCTGAGCAGGGCAAGGTCGGTCAGATCATCCCTTGAAAGCGGCTCTCTGTTAAGATGTGTATGGATGCATCTGAGCCCTTTGAGCTGGCCTGGCCTGGCAGTATAACCTGGTGTCTCAGGTATAATAATGCCCTGTGCGTCTCCTGCAATAACATGCACTGTTTTCCCGTCTCTGTTGATCAAAAGGGCAACCTGACGCCTGATGTCATGAGAAACAGCCACAAGAGCCTGAAGTTGCTCCTCTGAAATAAGCTCTTGCGGAGGGGTTCTGTGTAGATATAGATTTTCAAGATCTCTTATCTGACTGGCTTTAAGGCCGGTGGTATTTTCAATGTTTTTTTTCATCAAGTCTCTTTATTCATAAGATTGATAAGAGTCGGGTGCCAACTCTTCAAAACGGGTATAGGATGCCAGAAATGCCATGTGAGCCGTTCCCACAGAGCCATTCCTGTTTTTGGCAATAATAATCTCTGCCTTTCCTCTATTGGGGTTATTCTCTTCTTTATTATATACTTCATCCCTGTATATGAACGCAACAATATCCGCATCCTGCTCAAGGGCACCGGATTCCCTTAAGTCTGAAAGCAACGGACGTTTCTCGGCACGCTGTTCAAGCATTCGATTGAGCTGAGACAGGGCAATTACAGGAATATTGAGCTCCTTTGCCAAGGCTTTCAGTGATCGTGATATCTCAGCGATTTCAAGATCACGCCTTTCAGAGTGAAAAGGTGCTTTCATCAACTGAAGGTAGTCAATAACAATCAACCCCAACCCTTTATCCATTTTAAGCCGCCTTGTTTTGGCACGAATCTCCATTGCCGTAATATTTGGGGTATCATCAATAAAAATTGGAAGATCATTTAGCATTCCTGCGGCATCTGTGGCATTACGCCAGTCATCATCACTTATAAAACCTCCTCTGAGACGGTTTGAGTCAATTCTTGCCTCTGAAGTTAAAAGACGCATAGATAGTTGCTCTTTAGACATCTCAAGAGAAAAGACAGCCACCGGCGTACGCTCTTCAACAGCCACATTACGGGCAATATTCAAAGCAAAGGCAGTTTTACCCATACTGGGCCTTGCAGCAAGTATAATCAGGTCTGATTTTTGAAGTCCGGAGGTGAGAGAATCAAGTTTCGTATATCCTGTGGTAAGACCCGAAAGCCCCCCTTTTTTACCCTGATTATGTTCCAGCATGTTAATATTGAGATTAATGAGGTCTGCAAGTCCTGTAAAAGACTTAGTGGATTTGGATTCTGAAATCTTAAAGACTTCATTCTGAGCAAAATCAATAATCTCTTCAAAATCCCCTCGATCCTTCATACATTTTTCCGTAATGGATGAAGCACTGTGAATAAGTGAGCGCAAAGAAGATTTGCCTTTGACAATCCGTGCATAGTGAATTGCATTTACAGCCATTGGAGCAGCATCGGCAATTGAAGCAAGAAATGCAGCACCCCCGATCTCCTCAAGCTCATCTTTCTCTTTCAATCGGGTGGCTACGGTGACAAGATCTGCTGGAAGCTCCTTTGAAAAAAGCTCCACAATTGCCCTGAATATCTTCTCATGTGCCTTTTTGTAGAAATCTTCTGGTTTGAGTATGTCAATGATATCCAAAAGATTCTCATTGTCGATTAATACGGCACTGAGCAAAGACTCTTCAGCATAAACATCATTAGGCGGAACTCTGCTTAAAAGGGGATCTGTAACTTTCTCTTTTTGATTTACCACGGCGGTATCCATGTTTTAATTGTTTTATGTGAAAGTCTCTTTAAATAGCTGTGCTTATGTGACTTTCATTCTTTGTTGTGGCCGAGAGCCAATATCCCGCTCCGGCCGTACCGGTTATCTGGAAAACTATATGAGAAAGAGGGGGAGGGAAATATTTAGAGGGTTTATATGAAAATCTCGGTAAGAGGCTGTTTTAATGAAGACTTTAATTTTTCAGATTGTGACGTCGTCCGCAATGTAGGTTATAAAATGAGCGGACTGCAATTACATCCGCTCATTTTTATATCATTTCTGAAATACGGATATTAAAACTTTATATTGCAAAGCAGAGAGTCTCAAGAAGAGGCGACTTCACCAATGACCTTAACGGTGATTTCAGGCTCAACATCCTTATAAAGACGGACGGGCACCTTGTATTCGCCAGCTATTTTAATAGGTTCTGCAAGAAGAATTGATCTGCGCTCTATATTTACATTTTGTGCATCCAGTGCAGCCTTGATGTCATGTGTAGTTACAGATCCATAAAGGCGTACCTCTTCATAAACTTTGGCTTTGATTGTGCACTCGATTCCTTTTACCCGCTCAGCCATCTCCTGGGCAAGTTTTTTCTCTTTTGCGATCTGGAGGTCAAATTTTATCCTTGCCTGCTCAATCACTTTTCTGTTCTGAGGAGTTGCCTCAATGGCTTTTCCATGGGGAAAAAGATAATTTCTGGCATATCCTGGAGCGACTTTACACTCTGTGCCTACAATGCCAAGAGTGTCTATAGTTTCTTTTAGTATTACTTTCATAGTAACCTCCGATAAAGGTCCATCCTGAATAACAGGTTTTGATTTTTATGTGAAAGTCTCTTGAAATAAAATTAATTTGAGACTCTCATACTTCGTTGTGCCCATCAGGGCATGGCCGTTATCTTAAAATATAATGTTTGATTTTATTGTACAAAAACTTAAACCTAATATAGTTATTCCAGACAATTAACGTTGATGAAAATGCTGCCTGAGACTACTGGCAAAGGGCTTGTCTCACCAAAAGACTTTTCTGGAAATCTATAAGGAGGGAGAGATCTATCCATCTGATGACTCTCCATCCAGATCATTATGCATACCTATTTTCCTGAAGTTCATCCAAGTATCAAAGAAGCCAAGTCCTACAATCACCAGAATCAATACCTGTTGTATTGCAATAATGCTGTATATAAATAACTTCAGCAGGATTGGTAATTTTTTCTTTTCAAAAATGAACGAGACAATAGCAATGCCCTGAAAAAAATAGACAGGCATAAGAATCACAATACAGTTAAATGCGGCAATCTTGATAGTTTTCTCGGGTATAAACATAATAACTCCAAGAAAAATAACGATCCATACCAATCTTTCAGGGGCTTTCCACTGATTAAGATCCTGCAGCTCTTTCAGGTGAAGACCCTTTCTGGCAAGAATTCTCTTTATGAGAAGAATATCTATCCATATGACAAAGGTCAGCATGATTATGATCAGAGCAGGAATCATTCTGACCAGAACATACTGAATTGCCTCAACTGAATTAGAAATAAGCTGGATATTCTCCTGAGACATCCCCATGCTTTCATAAAGACTCAGGGTCAGTTTCACATTCTCAAAGACATACTCTGAAACTAAGGAGAATACTCCCTGGTCTGTTGAGACAGCATGAAAAAAAAATGCGGCTGTGCATATCCCAAGGGTTGACAAGAGTGTATAGATAGCACTTTTTTCAATGGATAGCCTCATTTCAAGGAACTCACCAAGGAAAAAACCTGTAAGAAGCAGCCCTCCGTAAAAGAGAATGTCAACAGACAATCCGCCAGTTACGGACCAGGTTATTGCAAACACAGATGCCATTATGGCAGCTCCAGAATTTCTGCCAAGTTTCAGTCTGAAGTACACAATGGGCATTGGCAGTATCATAGCCATAAAAAATCCCAGCAAAGGCAGATACATGGTGACAACGATGATCAACATGGAGATAGCTATTCCAGAAGAGATCTCCCTGAAAAGCCTGCTTTTTTCTGTAAGCTGATTCATGTTATTCAATGCTCCACTCATATTTCATAAAATTCAAACTCAGCTGAGTTTCCCGACATATGGCAGAAGAGCAATTGTTCTGGCCTGCTTTATCGCTGTGGAGAGAGAACGCTGATGTTTGGCACATGTTCCGGTGATTCTTCTGGGTATTATCTTGCCTCTTTCGGTAATAAAAGATCTGAGGTTTTTTGAATCCTTATAATCAATTTCGATTGAGGTATCTGCACAGAACCTGCATACTTTACGTCGCTGAAAGAATCTCTTTTTGGTGTTTTTTCTCTGAAATGCCATTTTATTATTCCTCCTCTGAATCATCATCATTCAGATCATCATCGTCATCGTCATCATCCATGTCGTCATCACTGTCATCATCATCGTCATCCAAATCATCATCTGCATCATCGTCTGTATCTGAGGAGTCAATTGATGTGACTTTATATTCAGGACCCGCGGCAATTTCCTCTTTCAGAGCCTCTTCATCAATCTCTTTTTCAAGGACAATGGTCATGAATTTCATGATTTTCTCATCCAGGCGCAGGTTTCTCTCCAGCTCCTTGACAAGCTCTCCAGTACCACCATATGTCAGGCAAAGATAGTGTCCACGAGACTTTTTCTTGATCTCATAGGCCAACTTCCTGTTGCCCCAGTCCTCAATTTTTACAAGCAATCCACCTGTCTGAGCCAGCAGATTTGTAAATTTGTTAAAAAGATTTTTTCTGGCCTCATCCTGAAGATCAGGATCGGCAATAAAAATAGTTTCATACCTTCTCATACTCGTCTCCTTACGGATAATAAAGCCCTGATATTGTCTCAGAGCAAGGATTAAAATAGCTGCCTGACAAATTTCAGGCAGCCTGTTAATATAAAGCAGGGAATATATCACTCAAGATTTATTATGGTCAAGAAAAATTCTATATTGACATTACACAGCATACTCATTAAACAGAACCAATGCTAAAAATAGAGCTGATATCAAGTGACTGCTCCCAAGGCTAAAGCTCTTGGGCTTCTAATCGGCTTATGCCGATAAAAAAGTAGCAACTATTTTTTTACCGTAAAAATATAAAGAGGATATATTATGAGCAGGGAAAAGCAATTAGTTGATGGCAAAAAGATGGTTGATATAAACTCCATCAAAATAGGCTATGGTTTAGGAGACCTTATGTTTGGGGCTGTGAAAGAGGAGTGCCGCAAATACCTTGGTGATCCGGATGATGAGGATACTGAAGTTTTTGATGGAGAGGAGTACCTTCACTGGTATTATGACCGATGGAATATTGAGCTCTGTTTTGAAGCATCTGAGAATTACCGGCTTGGCACTATTATCCTGGAGCATGATAATGCACTTCTGGGCACAGAGCCTATAATGGGCAAAAGCATTAGTGAAATTGAAAGTTATCTTATGAAAAACAACTACTCATATGCCATTGAGGTGGAGGAGATGGAAGATGATGAAGTAGTCTTAATTGATGTGGATGATATGGAGTGCACCTTCATGTTCAGAAAAAATGTACTTGAAGGGGTTCAGTGGAGCTATCTATGGGTCGATGATGATACCCCCCAGTGGCCAAAGAGACGGCTACAGTAAAATTGTACCTAATAGTTTTCCAGATAATTAAATTGGCAAAAGCACTGTAAGGGCAACCCTTTGTGGTTGCCCTTAAAAATTGAGAATATCAAAATATTTTTCTGTAAATCTATTGTTATCTGCCATAAAGCTCTTTGACTTTCATTCTATCAACCGAGCCATCAG
>JADGBC010000131.1 GCA_015231705.1 Desulfamplus sp.
ATTATGGAAAGCCCAAGTGTTAAAGGAACAAAAAGAAAGTGAAACATGGTTGCAACAGCAAATTGCAGCCGAGACAGAAAAACAGGATCCATTATATCCTCCTAAAATTGTTAAATTTTTCAACAGAGCTAACTCCCCATGAGGCAGCTCTTAATTTTAATCCTTTAGCTATCTTTAAATAGCTAATCTTTAAACTATTATTATCTATAGAATTTTAGAACTAACCAAACCAGAAATTACAAAATATTTCAAGATTAAAGCAATCAGTATGCCATTTTTTACAGCATGAATTTAAGAGCCAAATTTTTAAAGAGTTGGAGCTTTTTGAAAACTATTAAATTCATTGTCAGTTTACTTTATCTATTGTGCCTGTCTCATTGATTCAGAGTTGTATCACCAATAGGTGCTACACTTAAGTTTCACTAAAATGGTGTCAATGGATAACAGACAAAAACAATAATAAATACAAAGTGGTATGAATGATGCATTCTCAAATATCATTATAATTTTACAAACTATCTAAATCATCTGCCTGATAACATGGATTTGGATTGTTCAATCTATTATTTTTTTTAATCTATTATATTTTATGGGGACATTTTTGCCATGCTTAAAAAAGAGTGCGATATAAATATAGAGAAAACTCTTGAGCTTGCCGATGAAATGATATTTCTTGCAAGGCAGGGCGACGAAGCAAGAGAAGACTCTGGCTGTGGCGTTCTTTATGGGACTTTACTTGATTGTGGATTCAAGCTAAAACGACTGGCAGCACAAGAGAAAGAGGCTCACATAAACAAGGGTGAATGGCAGCTATAATTGAGGTGAGATATGAAAAAACCGGTCATTGATATAAGTGAATGTGTTTTGTGTGATATCTGTGTGGAACTGTGTCCAGATGTTTTTATAAAAAATCAAGCCGGATATATTGAAGTTGCAGAATGTTTTTCAGAATATATTGAAAACCATCTTAATAAAAACGGGTATAGTTCGTTAAATACAGATGACTCTAAAAAAAGAGCACTTATTAAATATATAGAAGAAGATGTAAATGATATAATAAAGAGCTGTAGAGGAGATTGCATATCATGGGGTGAGAAAACTGAAACAGAAAATATATGAACTGATCACTATGGATGATGAAGAAAAGGCTATCAAGGAACTTCTCGAATTTCCACCAGCACAATCCGTAAATCCTCTTTTTTCATTCATTCAGAGCACTAATGAAAAGATAAAATGGAGGGCAATCAGAGCTATGGGCAAGGTAGTTGCACAGATGGCCACCAATAATCTTGAATCTGCACGAGTTGTAATGAGACGGCTCATGTGGAGTCTGAATGATGAATCCGGTGGGATAGGATGGGGGGCACCGGAAGCAATGGGAGAGATCATGGCTCAGGATGAAAGGCTTGCAAATGAATACAGGAATATTCTATTGTCCTATGTTGATGAACAGGGCAATTTTCTTGAGTATGAACCACTCAGAAAAGGGGCTATATGGGCTATTCAACGTTTATCAACTCCATAATCAGCATAAGAAGGGACCCTGTAATTTTTTTGTGTATCTGCCAACCATCCTATGATGGGAACCTGTCGTGAGATTGAATAGCAAATCTATTCATTGCAGGTTTCCAGTTTTCAAGTGGCATCGTCCATTGTTTAGAAACAGTCATGACCGTTTAAGATATATAATTCATTGAGATATTCCTTATGGCTAACAAAGCTTCCAGTTTAAGTTGCAACTTTATGATTTCAGAGTCCAACTCTTCAACCACAACTTCCAAAATCACACCTTCTAAAACTTTTTCAATAACATTTTCCCCAACCCAACCGCCTACATTCTGACAATAAAGATTGCCTTCATTTATCCATATAATATCTCCCTTGGACAAAGAGTGATTCTTACTGTCTCTTACGACTCTGTATTTAATACCCTCTATAAGTTTCATAAATCCCTTCCGCTATTTATATTTTAATTAATCTCCTGCAAAACTGAAATTTTATCCTTAATTCTACTTAATAAAAATAGAGTTTTGCAGGAGATCGAGTACTTAACATGAAAATACATTTTTATTTTTACGATTCAGGGTGGCCACTCAACGGACAGGAGTGCTTAATCGAGCAAGATGTGGCTATTGAAAAATCAATGAGGTGATCCATTATTTTTTTCAAAATTCTGCATCATAATTTTTCCAAGCTCCATTGAGCGATTTGTAGCAGACTCAACTGCATTTATAATGGTTGTCCTGAGCCCTCCAGCCTCAAGAGTGTGGATTCCAGCAATTGCGGTACCTCCTGGTGAGGTGACCCTGTCTTTGAGCTGTCCGGGATGCTCTCTGGATTCAAGCAGCATCTTGGCAGCTCCAAGAACAGTCTGGCTGGAGAGTAAAAGAGAATCTTTTCTTGAAAGCCCCATCTTAACTCCAGCATCTGCCATGGCATCAACAATCATAAAAATATAGGCAGGGCCACTTCCACTGAGCCCAGTAAATGCATCCATTAAAATATTTTCTTCTATAAAGACACTTATGCCGACTGAATCAAAAATTGCCTTTGCAAGCTCAATATCTCCCTCTTCAACGAATTGTCCCGCAGCAATGGCAGTGGCACTTGCCTTGACAAAAGCACATATGTTTGGCATCACTCTAATAAGTCTAAGCTCTTTATTCAGACCGACCTCAATGGCAGCCAGAGGCACTCCGGCTGCAATGGAAATTATAAGTTTTGATCGATCAAGGGCAGCAGCTGTCTGTTTAAGAACTTTACCAAGAATCTGAGGTTTTGTTGAATATATAATAATTTCTGATCGCTGAGCAACTTCCACATTGCTGGTTGTAGTCAATACACCATATTTTTCATGGATCTCCTTTAAGGGTTCTTTACGAACATCTGAACAGATGATATTTTCTGGTTTAGTTGCCTTTGACATGACAAGACCACTTATGAGTGCTTCTCCCATGTTTCCACTTCCAATAAAACCGATTTTTTTTTCCTGCAGCATGATTTATGCAATCCTTAAGAAAGTAATAAGAAAATTAATAATTAACATTGCAATACAACAAACATAGACAATAATATTCTCGCTAAAAATTTATAAGAAATATTTACTGTGTATTTTTGCAGCTACAAAAATACAATGCAAAAACATATTAAAGATTGAAACTCTTTCAAGTCAAGATAAATTGTCAATTAACCAGACACAAAGGATCAACATGACAATAAAAGGCGGAAGTGATCTTCTCCGAGAGCAATTGGATATTATCTATGGCACTTACAATAAAAAGGAGTATATACATCCTGATCCACTTGAATTTCTTGACAATTATCCTGACCCAGGAGAAAGGGAGATAGCTGCTCTGATTGCAGCATCATTAGCTTACGGGAGAGTAGATCAGATTCTCAAACATGTTGCACTGGTATTCAAAATAATGTGTCAATCTGGTCACGCATTTCCTCTTGATTCTTATCCTCTTAATGCATATCTGATGCAAAACAAAAATGAGAATATAGCTGATGATTTCAGACATTTTAAATATCGCTTTACCAAAGGAGAGCACCTCGTTTACCTTCTATTTGGAATAAAAGAGATACTTCGAGAGTTTGGTTCGCTTAAACTATTTTTTTTAAATGCAATATCACCGGAAGACAAGAATATTTTGCCAGCCTTGACTCGCTTCATCCAAAAAATAACTGCAGGAAAAAGTACAGGTAACCTTTTGGCAGATCCTCAAAAGGGAAGTGCTTGTAAACGCAACAATCTATTTTTAAGATGGCTGGTAAGAAAAGATGCGGTGGATCCAGGTGGATGGGATGAAATCCCCTCCTCCATGCTTGTCGTCCCTTTAGATACACACATGCACCATGCCGGAAAAATCCTGGGCTTCACAAAACGCAAACAGGCAGACATGAAAACAGCTCTTGAGATCACGGAAGGTTTCAGGGAGCTATCGCCTGATGATCCTGTAAAGTATGATTTTTGCCTTACACGATTTGGCATACGGCCAGACATGAACTTTAATGACCTGGAAACCATAATAAAAAAGATAAAAGGAGGAGTATCAGATGAGACATGATGTCACCATTTTCAAACCATACCCATTTAAATTAGGTCAGAAAATAAGGATAGATGGATCAGGAAGAAACGGAGACTGGGAGATTATTGATATAGGTGCAAATAAAATCACCATAAAATGCCCCATATCCCACAAAGAGCTGAAATGTGATAAATTCTGCTGTTTTGTTGAAGAAAAAAATAACGAGGAGTGGCCCAAGCACTAGTACAGTCGGGCGTAAATATTATTATACTTATTAGGGCCGATTCTTCAATATTCATATGGATATTCGGCACAAAAAAGCAACAGATAACTTATGCCGAGCTGTACCAGTGCTTCTTCAATTTTAAATTGTCGAGTTGAGTTTCAGAATATTCAATATTTCAAGTGCTTTTCTACCCGACAGCCAAACCTTGAAAGAACACTAATAGGAGATATATACTTATGAAAGTCATTCTGATAATGGCAATGACCCTTGATGGAAAAATAGCCAGACACCCTATGGAACCGGTCGATTGGACTGGTAAAGCGGATAAAAAGAAATTTGTTAAGATTACAAAAAAAGCTGGGGCAGTTATCATGGGATCCACCACATTTGACACTATTGGCAAGATACTCCCTGACCGCAAAAACATTGTAATGACAAGAGACCCAACCCGCCTTGCCATGCATTCAAACCCCAGTGGATCTATGCAAAACCTAAATAAGAGTATTGACTCTTTGGCAGACCGCAATTTTGCCGCAGACTCAACCGAAAACGAATCTACAGATCCAACCGGTATTGAAGGGTCTGAAGCAGCTTACGGTGGCGGGTCAGCCTATGGTATCAGATCAACCGAGAATGGCACTCTTGAATTTACAGATAAAACGCCACAAGAGATTCTGCAATCTCTTGAAAAAGAGGGTTTTGAATCTGTTGCATTGATAGGAGGTTCAATAATAAACAGCCTTTTTGCAAAAGAACATCTTGTCGATGAAATTTATGTGACCCTTGTGCCCAAGCTCTTTGGACAAGGGCTTCCTTTGTTAGCCGGAGATTTTGATATCAATCTTGAACTTGTTGAAATGGAAAAACTTGATGAGCATTCCATTTTACTGAAATACAATGTTATAAAATAGAATCAACAATCTAACTCTTAACCTGGACAAGCCAGAGCCAAAAAGATTTGCTGATTTTTAAGATTCTGGGTAGCTATAATTCAGCCACGGACCGTTAGGGGAAATCCATAGCATGCAAAAACTAAAACCCATTATTCTCCCTCTTACTATTCCTATTTTTATTTTTATATTTTGGGTCAATGCTCCTTTTCTTGAACTTACTGATTTTGCATGGAGAGATCTGCTTTACACGCTAAGATCCTCCCAGACTTACGTAGATGATATTATTATCGTGGCTATTGATGAACCATCTTTTCAGCAAATTAAATTAAGATGGCCATGGCCACGAAGCTTACACGCAAAAACTGTGGACAACTTAAGCAGTGCAGGTGCCGCATCTATTGCTTTTGATATACTATTTCCAGAGCCATCCAATGATCCATTGGAAGATATCATATTTTCAGAATCAATCAGGAAAGCTGGAAACGTGGTGCTTGCCTCAAACCTTACCATCACTGGTCGTCAGGGCTATAAGACCTATTTTGTAGAGGAGCCTGTTCCAATTCTGGCATCTGCAGCGTCAGCTATCGGGATGGTCAATTTTTATCCTGACGGTGACGGTAGTGTTCGTATGGCCTCAAACCGTGTCGATATTCGTGACTCAATCTCCTTTGCCTCGGTAACAACGGCTATTAAACATAGAAAGAGCACAAATAGACTCTCTTCCTTGAATATGGCAGTTCAAGAAAGATCCATAGTCAATTTGAATGAGACCAGTCAAGCAGGGAAGATAGTATCTTTGGATGATATTGATAACAAGAATGCCACAGATAACTTGAATGAAGTTGATAAAGGTACTACGTTGACACCCTTGAATGATAGCAATGATAAAGAGAAGTTTTTCATAGATTATGCAGGGAAAGCAGGCACAATTCCCGCTGTTTCATACTATCAGGTAATAAATAATATGCTTGATCCAGGAGTTTTTAAAAACAAGATCGTTTTTATCGGATTTATAGCAGATTCCGCTGTGGAAATTGAAAGTGGTGCAGATTCCTATCCCTACCCTTTTATGCGTTTTACAAAAAAAATGATATCTGGTGTGGAGATTCAAGCCAATGTAGTAAGAACTATCTTAAAAGGCTACCCTATACGTGAATTTCCCATACCGGAGATAAAATGGTTCTGTTTTTATCTATTAGCATGCATTCTGATTCCTGTCAGAAAGAACCCTGTTTACTTAAGCATCTCAACAGTGACAATCTTACTTGCTTCTTTAGTCACATCTATCACTCTTTTCAAATATAATGGCATTATGCTTGATGTGATGCCTGGGACTGCAGCGGTTGCTATAAATGGACTGTTGATTGGAACTAAAGAGTTCTTCCAGAGCTACAGAGAAAAATCAGTATTAAGAAAAGCATTTGACAGCTATGTATCCCCCAATGTTGTGGCAAGAGTTATTTCAAACCACGAAAACCTGAAGCTCGGCGGGGAGAGAAAGCGGCTATCTCTTCTTTTTTCAGACATAAGAGGGTTTACAACCCTTTCAGAAAAACTTTCTCCTGAAGAGTTGGTAAGCCTTCTGAATAACTATTTTACACGTATGACAGATATAGTCTTCATGTATAATGGAACTCTTGATAAGTATATAGGGGATGCGATCATGGTAATATTTGGAGCTCCGGTATGGAGTGATGATCATGCTAAGAGTGCCTGCTATACAGCCCTTGAAATGAAAAAACGTCTGGAAGAGATGAACCTGGAAGAGACTATCGCCCATAAAATCAACAGTTCAATAAATAATCAGAATGAGCACTCAATTAATCAACAGAGCGATAGTTTGGAAAAGATCCGAACAGATAGTATTAGTAATAACGGCCATGCCCTGTCGGGCACAACGAAGAATGAAAGTCTCATGGCTGGAGATATTTCAAAAGACTTTCACATAAAAGAAACAGAGCAGATGCCCCCCTTCCCCTTACCACAAAACTCTATTCGCATCTCTATTGGTATTGGTATAAATACTGGTGAAATGATTGTAGGCAATATGGGATCCGTACGCAGATTTGACTACACTGTCATGGGTGACGAGGTTAACCTTGCATCAAGACTGGAAGGAGTAACAAAAACATATGGAGTCCCAATCATTATCAGCGAGGCGACAAAAAATGATCTGAATGAGACACAATTTCTTTGCAGGGAACTTGATTTAATAAGGGTTAAAGGTAAATATAGTGCAATCAGAATATATGAACTGGTATCTATGCGGTCTGCCACGTCTGTAGTACCTGAAACAGAATCAGATGATGAAAAATGGGTAAACTTGTTTGCTCAGGGACTTGATATATACAGAGATGCATACAGGGAAAACAGGTGGGATGATGCAATCTCTCTGTTTAGAAGAGTATTGGAATATAAAAAAGATGATGGACCTTCAAAGCTGTTCATTGACCGATGTGAGATGTTCAAGAAAAACCCGCCGGTTGATAAAGGTCAAGAATGGGACGGAGTCTGGGTGATGTCAACAAAATAGAACCAAAAAAACTTTTCTGATTCTACTTGTCAAAACCAGACGAAAATCAGAGACAAGAACTTAAAACCATATAAGGAGCGTAATATATGACTACATGGTATTGCACAAACTGTAATTATAAGATGGAGCAAGATGAGTCTCCTGAAAATTGCTCAAACTGCCTTGCCCATGCAAAACTTATATTGAACATGGCAGAAGGGATTCCGGCGAATCCTGAAGATGTACGGGACAGTGCCAGAAAAAAACTCAAAGGATTATGTGCGGCATACCCTCTTTGTGACGGCAATTTCGACAAGGTGTGCCAGAAGGAAGCATATGGCAAACCGATTGGATTTGGAGGAGCTGGTCAGGGGACATCTTTTAAAAACAATGTGCAGTCACTGATGAACCTCAGGCTCAAAATGAGAGTGACAGGAGAGCATACAGAACCGGACACGTCTATTGATTTTCTTGGCATTAAACTTGATTTCCCAATCATGGGATCATCCACAGCTGGCATTGAAAAATATAATGATGCCATGCCAGAAAAGGATTTCTGCCGTGCTGTGATAAGGGGATGCAAAGAGGCAGGAACAATTGGCTGGAGAGGAGACACCTGGTTCTATACACCAGAAAACAATCCTGCCCTTGAAGTTCTAAAAGAGGAAAAGGGTGCGGGCATACCTATTTTCAAACCCAGATCACAGGATGTACTTAAACGTCTTATAAACATGGCTGAAGCAGCAGGGTGTCCTGCTGTGGGAATTGATCTTGACGGATGCGGCTCCACAATCATGGCAAAACACGGTCAGCCCGTGTTCCGTAAAAGTGCAAAAGATATCAAAGAGCTTGTTAAGTTTACCACGCTTCCTTTTATAACCAAGGGGATTATGGCGATTGAGGATGCTGAAGTGTGTGCAGAGGCAGGTGTAAAAGTGATCTCCATATCTAACCACGGTGGCAGAGTGCTGGACTCAACTCCTGGTGTGGCAGAAGTTCTGCCTGAGATTGCTTCAAGCCTTAAGGGAAGGGTTGTGATAACAGCTGATGGAGGTGTTAGAACCGGTTATGATGTGCTCAAAATGATAGCTCTTGGTGCTGATGCGGTACTACTTGGACGAGATATTATTAGAGCTTCTGTTGGAGCAGGTTCGCTTGGGGTACAGCTTCATATGGAACATATCGGAAAAGTATTTAAAAAAGCTATGTTCATGACGGGTCAGACTACAGTTAATGAAATTACAGGTAACGTTCTGTGTTGATCTGATATTAGACATTATATCGACTTTCTATCTTACAATGATTTGATTTTACTGTTAATTTGCTCTTTTATTCTAAATAAATTGAATTTGGATATTCAAAAGCAACCTTAGAAATCGGAGCAGATTGACTATGTCATGACAAGTTTTGAAAAAACCGCATGTAAGCCAACAGAGCTACTATCTATGACAGGATATACACTTGGTGAATTCAATGCTCTTCTGCCTTCATTTGAAGAAGCACTACTTGAGTGCAATAAAACCTTGGAAGGAAAAAAAGGTTAATAAACCAACCCTTTACAAAAATTCTCCATTTTCAAGTATTGCTGATCAGCTCTTTTTCATTCTAATCTACATGAAGCAGTATACAACTCAAACTATGTTTGGACAACTGTTTGGAATCTCTCAGTCGAAAGCAAATTTATGGATTCATTACCTCATGCCAATCCTGCTATCTGCTCTGGACAAAATGAAAGCTCTGCCCAGTCGTGATATGCAAGAGTTTGATGAGAAAGAAGGGCATCCTTCATATCAGCCTAAAAGTCGTTGACACTTTTTTGAGGGAAATCCCCAAAAATGGGGATAGTGATAGAGCAAGTGTAAACTGGCAAATGAAGGATGCCAAATGGGCGATCCTGAATTAAGAATACCATTACAAGAGCATCTCAAGGCTGCTTTTGAAAAGGCTCAGAATTCATCC
>JADGBC010000132.1 GCA_015231705.1 Desulfamplus sp.
TTAGATTACAGAAGAATCTTTTTGAAAATTTTGCATTCCGGTTTCCTTCTGTTGAATATCAAGAATCTTTTCTATCTCGCCTTAGACAGATTGAAGTACCCTTGAAAGAATTAACAAACGAAATATCCTGCCAATCCTCCCTTCTAACAAAACTACGTCAATCTATTCTCCAAGAAGCCATTGAAGGCAAGCTCACCGTCGACTGGAGAAGAGCCAATCCAGTACAAAAAGGCGATCCAGATTATGATGCAGATACTCTTCTTGCTAAAATTATAGTAGAAAAACAGACACTGATCCGTAACAGGGAGCTAAAAAAAGGGAAATTACCAAAATTCATAAGATCATTCATAGGCGACCTTACACTTCCGATTGAATGGGTTAAAGTAAAAGCTGATGATATTTATTTTGTAACTAAATTGGCTGGTTTTGAATATTCAAAACATGTCACACTTAGTGCGATAGGTGAAATTCCAGTTATCAGAGCACAGAATGTAAGAAAACTTCATATATACAAAAGAAATCTTTTGTATATTGATAGAAAAACTTCATTATTACTTGATAGATGTGCTCTTACACAACAGTGTTTGTTAGTCACTTTCATTGGTGCTGGTATTGGTGATATCGCTTTATTTGATGAAAAAGAAAGATATCATTTAGCTCCAAATGTTGCAAAGATGGAACCATTTAAAGGTTGTGATCAAATGGTTAATAATCGACTATTCAATTATTTTCTCTTATCCAAATTTGGGCAAAAGGAAATTTTTAAACACATGAAGGCTACCGCACAGCCAAGTTTATCGATGGAAACAATTCGTGATATTGATTTTCCGCTTCCACCTCTTGCTGAACAGCGTGTCATTGTAGAGCGAATCGAAAAGCTACTCTCAATGGTTGATGAACTGGAAACTCGGGTGAAAGAACGTAAAGACCAAACGGCTATGCTTTTGCAGTCTGTGCTCAGGGAAGTATTTGAAGCAAAGCTGGAGCAAGAATCGGCATAATAAGGATATTCAGGAAGATATTATTTTCTCCTGCCTGGATAAAAGTCACCATTATGAAAACTTTTGTAATATCAGAACTGCCTCCATCAGAAGATATTGAAACAAAGCAGATACTCCGCCAGACTGCACAGTCACACCGGTACCTTGCAGAGTTAAAGGGAATATCCCAGACTATTCCCAACCAGTCCATATTGATCAATACCCTTCCTCTTCTGGAGGCAAAGGACAGCTCTGCAATAGAAAATATCATAACCACACATGATGAATTATATAAAGAGGATCTGTTCGGTGAGTTCATTACAAATGCCAATGCAAAAGAGGTTCGTGACTATGCACAGGCACTTAAAGCAGGTTTTGAGGAAGTTAAAAGAACTGGGTGTCTTACAAATAACCAGATAATTGAGATACAGGGGTGCATTGAACACAACAATGCAGGATTCCGTAAACTACCGGGTACAGAGTTAAAAAACAACCAGACTGGTGAAACTGTTTACACTCCTCCACAGGATCATGCCGAGATTCTAAGACTCATGAGTAATCTTGAAAAATATATAAATGATGACAGCTTCAGCCCTGTTGATCCATTGATAAAGATGGCAGTCATACACTACCAGTTTGAGTCGGTTCACCCTTTTTATGATGGTAACGGAAGAACCGGAAGAATAATCAATGTACTCTATCTTGTATTAAAAGGTCTTCTCGATATCCCTGTCCTGTATCTGAGCCGGTACATCATCCGTACCAAAAGTGAGTACTACAGGCTGTTGCAGGATGTCAGAGATAATGGGAAATGGGATGAGTGGTTATTGTATATGTTGAAAGGCATAGAGGCGACTTCTGTAGAGACAATTGATATAATCATAAAAATACGTCAGTTGATGCAGAACTACAAATTGCGTATCCGGGAAAATTACAAATTTTATTCACAGGATCTGCTTAATAATCTGTTCTGTCACCCCTATACAAAAATAGAATTTCTTGAACATGATTTAAGAGTAAGCAGGCAGACTGCCTCAAAATACCTTGAGACACTTGCCGTGGATGGATTCCTTCAAAAAGAGAAGATAGGGAGTTATAACTTTTATATAAACACGCCTCTGTTTAATATCTTTCTGCAAAAGTGATCATGTTAAGTTTTTGCGTTTTTTTTAACATCCTTCTTAGAGCATGTTAAATTTTTCTGTTTTTTTTAACATGCGGGAATACCTTTTTACGGAGTCCGAAAAGTAAAGTCTGAGATTCTTTTTTTTGCCAAAGATACATCCAATCTCTCTTGTAACATAATCCGCATTGTCATGCACGGTCGCAATGGTGAACATTTCTTGCGGTACATCCTTCTTAAGATACTTAGCAATTTCTGTTCGTAATATTTCCGTATCCTTATTTGTCTTCCCTCTGTCAGATACCTTCGTTTGTGTCTGCTCATTATCTGTTCTCCCGTTAAAACTTGTTTACCAAAGAGACTTCCAATCTTTCTTGTAGCATTATACGCATCGACATGCATGGTCGGAGTGGCAGACATCTTTTCCGGTAAATCTTTCTTAAGATAACCAGCAACCTCTGTTCGTAATATTTTCGTGTCTGCGATCTACTTTTGATATGTGGTTTGTCAGACGTCAATTACTCTGTGGGGTATTGACTGAGACAGAATCCTTTGTTATCTTAGAATCAAATCTCGGGACTCTGGATTCGCCCGAAGATTTGCCCGACGGACTGTTGGTGTTTTCGGACGTATAGTCAGGGGGTGCAACTTGCACGGCATTGACTCCGACAGATGGTCAAAAGGCTTGCCACTCACGGCTATGTTCCGAGGTAAAAGGTGAGCCTCTTCAAGAACAGGCTCTTGACCCGTTGCTTTTGTCAGCGATAAGTCATGAGCCTGTTCAAAAGAAGGCTCATTCCCTCGGGCATTATTCCTGAGTAAGTTTTGAGCCTTCTTATTTTCTAATAGTTTGACTGCTTCTGAATCTTTTGTTATTTTTTTATTAGATGGCACACTACCGGCGATTTCGGACGTATTATCGGGGGACACTTCCTGTGTAGCACTGGTTAACGTAGACCGCCATTTCAATATTGAAGGTGGACTGGATGCAGATTCGGACGTATTATCGGGGCTTGCAACTTCTTGCTGTATAGCATCGGTTACACCAGATGACCTTTCAAGAGATTCACCACCAGCAGCGGTTTCGGACGTATTGCCAACGGACACTTCTTGTGTAGCATTGACACTGACTGGTGGTATTATATATGGAAGATTGCTGCCAAAACGTTCTGGACGTAGGAGGGGGGATTCATCACCAGATGAAGGCACTTGCTCGTGTGTATGCGTCTTCCATATATTTTTACTGATCATGATCACCCCAAACAATATTGATTGTTGGCGGTGTCATATTCACATCCTGATGAACTCGCTCCAGGAAGTCACCCTCTGATCTTCCGAGTAGTTCTGAAGCTCTTAACCTGTCTCTGAGTGGCAAGCCGTCATCTCTCGTAATATCAGACCAGAATACCTGTCTTGCAATCCTGTCCATAACTTTAGGTTTTATCTCCTGAGATTGCCGTTGCTCTATTAGATTACGAATGGTTACGTTCTGCATGTTGCGGATACCTGCCATTTTAGCAGACTTCACTCCATAACCTGCTGCAACTGCGGTTCGGGTGGTATTGCCATCATACAGGTCAATGAATGCCATCTGCTTCGCTGTTAGATGCTTTGAATTTGGATTGCTGGTAGCTTTATGTGCTGTTGTATTCATAGTGTTCTCCCTGAGTTTGATTGAATATTCATGAGCATGAACCAATTATATCATTTTGGGCGTAACTCGCACAAGTGGAACTTAGATGATGAATCTTGGCGTCCGTGTTCCTATAAATGTGGTCAAAGGAACTTTTTATCAGAGAGTCATATACTGCCCGCCTGTTGAAGCACGGGCAGGATGAAAGAAAGGTTTTATCTCAGATATGAAAAAGCTATTTCATGAATTGCCTTATCCCTGTTTGCACTGCATAACCGATCAATGGGGATAGTTCGTCTGCCCTGTTCTGCCAATTCAAAAATATCAAAATCATACAGTTCTATCTGTCCTATCTCCTGATGAATGGCACCATCAACGATATCATTCATTTTTTGCTGTAAACTCTCTAACACCTGTTTTCTGATGTAGGATTTTTTTACAAAGGTGGAATACTGATCTGTTTCAACATACTTTTTGAGACTTGAAGCAAAAATGCTTCTGATTCTCTCCGGTGGTAATGCATCCAGCTCCAGCCCTTTGAATTCCCCATTGATTCCCCCTGTTGCTTCCATCCATTTGTCTTTTTGAGTTTGATTTTCTGCCTTTGGGGTATATTTGTTGTTTTCCACCTCTTCATGGGTCAATTGATTTGGTCTGATTCCGATCCGCTCAATATGAACTTTTGCCTCTTGTCCCAGAACTGGAAGAAGATCCTCTATCTGATTCTTGAAAGTATCACTGATATCATATCCTGGTGGGTCATAATCAGTAAGTGCAAGTATGTGAATGTCATTCTCAATAGTGCCCATCCCCCACAACAATTTTTCCATTGCAGCAAGTGCATTCTGTCCTTTCCCGCTTAAACAGGTGCATCCAAACAATGTGGCAATATCTTCAATGTTGCTGTAAATTGTATCCTTTTCAGTACACAAAATAATGTTACTGTATGGTGCTATGGAAACTTGATACCCATATGTAGAGAGACTGACATTCACAAATCTTCTGCCTGGTAAATCAAGTTTCCTGCTGTTATCTTCAATGTTCAGTTCTCGATATGTCAGACCATCACTTCTAACAAGGTCTGCAATATATCTTGATAGTTCAGCATCCCAATTTTTCAGACCCTCTTCAGTCAAATCAGATTCAGTCAACTGATTAAGTTTCTCAAGTGCTGGCTTAATGGTGGAGTACCAGAATCGCCTTTGCCCTCTCATGTAGTCAACCTTCAGAAAATCCCGTTCATTAATTATCAAACTTCTCATAAGACTTGATTTCTGATACTTGCCACTTTTCTTTTGTAATGGCTTGCACATCTCTACGAGTTCCGCTTTCGGTATCTCTGAAACATGCCTGCCAAAATTAATGTACTTCGGTATTGCCATATTATTTTTTATCCTATATCTTAAAAGTATTATATGAAGCCTCCAGGGGTTCCCGCCCATACTGAAGGCTTGCTGTTTGTTCCTGCCGGGTTTCAGGTTCCCGCCTTTACCCGGCTGCATCAATTAAATAGCGATTCATCTTCATACTGCCCCAGAAGTATATGGGAATTGTGCAAGGTATCCTTTGATCTTGACTCCAACCTGATCAAAGCCCGTTCAATTGCATCAAGCCTGTTGTGGATTCTCTCAAGGTCAATCTTCAATTCCATCATTTCTGTTTCTGACATTCAATCACCTCCTTTTATTATCTTTAAATCATGTAATCAGGCATTGCAGTATCAAGATTAAGGCCATGCTCTTTATTGAACACCTCCCAACATGCACCGCAGTTAAATATAAACGCTGTGCCTATCTCATCTTTATTACCCGTTGCACATGACACCATCTTTAAACTTGCCTCCTTTGCTCCGCATGTTAGACAAGGTTTGCCGTTGTACCTGTTGTAAACGTCCTTGATCTTTTGCTGTAACTCATCCCGTGTTTTAACTTGATCAAATTTTGAAAAATCTATCATCAATTTATTCTCCATGTTTTACTGAAAACCATTTTGATTTTGGAAGAGGGCATTCGTTCAAACTGAATACACTCACATTAACTCGCTTGCATTGATTCTGATCATTCAGGTATAGGCACGCCTCACCATGAAGGCATGTCTCCATTTTCTGAATTAAAACCTCCTTGAATTTTTCAGTCTGTTGAAGATGGGGTGGATTAAAATCAAAAATATCAGGAACAGAATCCGGTATTGATCTTAATTTCTCTAACCATTTGTCCATAATGATCACCTCATTTTTTTTCTAAAACGCACTAAGCAAGAACCATCAAAACCTACAAAACCTATTAAGTGAGATACAAAAAACATGTTTTGATGGTTTTGATGGTTACCTCATAGCGTGTTTTTAAAAATTTTCGGGTTGATTTCATATTGTGCAGATGGTCTGCCACCTTTTGGATTTTGTGTTGAAGTAGCTTCTCTGATCCATTTTTTTTCAATGAGATAGTCAACCGCCTTTTGTACAGATTCTTTATCATTCAGAAGATGCCAGTTTTTTATATAGACATCTCTTAATGTGAATGAGTCTTGTATCTTCTTCTGTTTTATTTTTGCTGCAAGTTTGGAAGCGTGAAATCTCTCTGAGTTCGTAACCATACCGTAAATACGCCGTGCGTGTGATTCCAGATATTCACATACAATAATTGATTGAAGAGCACATTTATCTGATACCTGCCCGCTGCCTGTTCCGTCTGCAATTTCAACCAAATGAAAAATCAAAGCTAATGAAGGCATAAGGGATCGATACTTTCCAAGATGTTCAATGATAATTGGATCATCATCAATATTCTCAAGTTTGATTCGGTGTAGTTCTTTAAACCATTCTTCAAAAATAAGCTGTGCTTTAGGTGTAAATCTGTAATATGGCACATCTTCATCACCATAAGCCCCGTATTCTGTGAAATCCATCTCCGCAAGTGCTTCAATCACATCGTAAAAACGATTTTTTGCTATAGTATCAGGATATCTATCAACATATTGCCATGTGGTCTTATCTGGATAGACCATCAATTGAAGCCTTTGGACAAAACCGTCATTGTCACCACCTGACATAGCCTGATGCAGATACCAGACAATCTTATCAGGTTGAACACCGCCACAAATTGAAACACAAAGATTTTCAACTCTAATTGTGCCTCTACCTATCCTGTCATCAGTATAATTACCCTGACCATTCCACCCTTCGAGCATCAAAGCCCTGTCAGATTCATTTCCCGCTTTGTCCCATCTTGCAAAAAGTCCGGGCAGTTCATCCCTGTAATAAATCAGCCCCCGCTTATTCTCTTTGTTCAATTCCACATATTTTTCAACACTGCAATCATTCACCTTGTAACGCTTTTGCACTGGTTCTTTTGCTAAACCGGTTTGAATTTCAAGGAGTTCTTTTTTTAAGGTACTAAGTTTTGAAGGATAACTTGGAGTAGCAGGGCTTAAAGTGTTATCCTTGATCAAGGTCTCTATGTCTTTCTTTTTCATCTTGATTAAAGTGTCATTTATGAATTTATCAGAATCAAAAATATCTTTTTCTGATTGATATGCCTTTGCTGCCTTGCCCTCAAGCCTGCCTATGCTCTTATTTATAATTTCATTCAAAACAGGACTTTTGAGTTTTGAAGGGTCTGCAACCACTCCGCCCCATACGTTGGGAACAACTGCCCAATTATCTCTCATTTTGGGTTTTATCCTGCATCCTGCCCCAATAACTGCACCTGCAACGATAACCGCTGAAACAAAAGGAAAATCAACTGGTACAGCCCACCTGCAAGCAATATCCTTTATCCATCCCTTGAACGGTTCTGGTATTGCTTCATCTGGAAGCAGTTTCACCGGAAGCAATGTATTTTCAATTCTCTGTGGTTCTTGCCACTCTTCAGGAGTTGATGAACTGCTGCCTGTTTCTTTATGCCTTGCCGTTGCTCTGGCAGTAACCTCTATTCTTCCTTTATCAATTTGTGGTTGTAGCCACTTTTCAGGATTTGATTTTTCTCGGTATTTTTCACCTATGGGGTATTTATGAAAGATTTCATTTATCTGGTGATCTGTCAGATTGGAATAAATAAGTGCATTTATTACACGTTGTATAGCTTGCGAACGTTTTCCAACCTCAGCACCTTTTTTTATTAATGTCTTTGTTTCCGGCTTAACTGGCAGACTCTCAATATCTCCGTTCCAACAAAAGAGATCATCATTCACATTATGATTGTTTTTTTGTTGATCTTTTGCACCATCATCAATCTTTTCATGTGAATGACTATTCTGATTAAAGATATTCTCCGGCTGTTCCTGCTCTGCCTGATCTCCTGCCCATACATCAAGTTCCCCGTTCAAGTCCCAGAAGTCTATGGGGTTACCATCAAAGGGCTTTATCATTTTTACCTGTTGTGGTTCAGGTGGTCTTCCACCCTCAACTTTCTTTTTATTTGGCCAATTTAAAGTGCAATCAATTCGCCAGATATGGGAAAGGTCTTTTGTTCCAAAATCGCAACCTGAATATTTTTGAAGCAGTGCCGCCGCCGATTTGACAATATCAATACATTCGTTCGTCACAGGTTCATTAAACAGATATGCTGCCTGATATCGCCCCTGTGAAGTTTCAAGAACATAAGAAGGCTCAAGTGGTAATCTTTCTGCCCATTTATCCGCTTCATCATCATCAAAGTCCGCAACAAGTCCCAATACTGCAACAATATCTTTTTCACTGCCTTTTTTCCCTGCTGCAAGGTCTTCACGCATCAAACATAAAGGCATATAGACGTTTCTGTGTTGATCTTGGATTAATGATGATATGGTATTCACTATTGTTTCAGGTCTGTCATTTAATGAGATATGCTTTACTTTTGGTGGAATATCCTGCCCTGTTTCAGAGTCTTGACCATAGGAAGCAATAATTGCCTTGCCCTGGCATTCACATTGCTTGTTCGCTGCGGTTATCATCTGTATATGATGAAGTACTTTTTGTATGGTCTCTTGATTGAAGCAGGCTTTTCTGGTATTATCTTCTGTAATCATTTTAGTTTTATTATTCCATCCTTTGCCCGTTTCCCTGGTCGGTACGGGCATTGTTGTTTTATCTATTATGCCATTATTGCCCGTTGTTCCAGAAATTCAACCACTGCATGCACTGGATAGACTACTTTTCGCCCGATCTTAAACCGCCCCTTGATTCCTTCTCCCTTACTGTCAAGGTTAGCCAAATATCTTGAAGAAATTAGTCCTCCTGTATTCTTGTAAATGTTTTCTCTTGTAATGAAACCTGAAGGGTTGCTCTTAATGATTCCGCTAAAATCTGGTTTTATGGTCATTAATTAGCCTCCATATTTTCAGATTCAATATCAGATATGAGTTCCATCATTTTTGAATGCAGTTTTTCGCTGGGTTTTTTTGATCCGGAAAGGATATTGTAAAAATAGGCGGGTGTTACTCCAAGATATTGAGCCACTCTATCTTTTCTGAATTTCCTGAGTGTCTCATATTCTTTGGGTAAGGGTGGAGCTTGAGTCAACTGTAGTACTAATGTTTTTTTCATGTGGGTGTCTCCTGAAAAAAATAGGATTGATATTTTCCAAGAGACTTATTTGGCAGGATAAAACAGGGAACAGAGAAGTACAAAGATATGTCTATAGATCAGGCTATTGGCAGCTATTTCAAAAAACTTCTTCAAGCATTTGAATTATTTGAGATAAAAAACAGACTTCTTTTATTTTGTAAAACATAGTATGCTTCATCTTCATTAAACTTTAAAGGAGAAAA
>JADGBC010000133.1 GCA_015231705.1 Desulfamplus sp.
TTTGATAGGTCTCCACAAGCAACTCAAATGCTTCGTCACCACCTTGCATCAAGCCCTGTATCAACTCTTTTTCATCAGGTTTCATTATGAGATTTCATTGACTCTATTTTTAAAAGTGTCAATTTCTGACCCAGATTCGTTTGCTCACCCAGTAACCGTCCTGTATAATCACACGATCATAACTACCTGGGACCCAGTATCCCCTGCGGTTATAGTGGCCTGGATTCCATCTTTTTCCATAAACAGGTTCAACCCATACTTTTTCAACACTCCAGTAGCCACCCTTATAACTGTTATAATGGTCCCTACGATACCGTTCTTTTTTGTAGTAATGCGAATTACGTTTTCTTTCATGCCTGTCGTATCCCGGGTGGCGATCATACATATCGTGCTCTCTTGCTTCTGCAATAATGCTGGCTCCTATAAGGGCTGCACCAGCTCCAATAATGACTCCTTCGATCAGTCCACTGTGATGCCTTCTGTGTCCTGCTTGGACACATCCGCTTGTAGCCACTATTCCAAAAACCGTTACTACTACCAGTATCATTATTTTTTTCATAACATTTCTCCTATCATTTTAAATTATTGCAACTTTTGTGTTTATACTGCAAAGTTTGTGAGACAGACAAGACAATTCAACTGATATCTTGCGGACAACTCATCTTGTGGACAGCTCATCTTGTGGACAACTCAAATGATATCTTTTGAGATCATACTTTTGAGATCAAAATGATATCTTGTTAATATCATTTTACATCGCCTTATAACTATAATGACACCGATAGACGCTATTTGTTCAAAATATGTTCAAAAAAAATCAGCTCCAAAACATTTTTTTATTTTTGCCACAATCTAAAATATTAAATTTATCTTAAAAACAAAGTCAACATCATAATATTGATATATCAATATTATATTTTCAGGATATTAATGGTTATTAATTGCTATTTTATCTGGTAAATAATTGTTTGAAAATTACAAACTGCTGTGTTATAGAACCTTGTAAGTTAGATTAAAAATATTGATAATATTGACAAAAACATCTTTTACTCATTTTCTTTGAAAAATAGCGTTCAGTCACTCTTTTTTATTCAATTTCTCTTTTCTTAATTATTTTGAAAAACTGAACATATTTTTTGAGGAGTGCCTTTCAATGTAGAAAAAACTTAAAAAAACACAAATGGAGGAAAAGAACATGACCTTAGAAATTCATCCGGCCGTCAATGATCTTAAGAGTGACTATGAAAAAGGAAAAATGAGCAGACGCGAATTTATCCGCTTTGCAACACTTCTCGGCCTGTCTGCCACAGCAGCAGGTCAGATGGCGGGTCTCGCATTTCCGGTGAGTGCTTCAGCCGGTACCGTAAAACGGGGAGGAAAAATTCGCATTGCAGCTCCGGTTCATAAAGTCACACACCCTGCACAATTTTCATGGATTGCCCCTACCAACCAGCTTCGTCAGGTGGCCGAGTACATGAGCTATACAGACGAAAACAATATTACCCACCCATATCTTCTTGAGAGCTGGGAGCCAAGTGCTGATCTCAAAACATGGACACTTAATGTAAGAAAAGGGATCAAGTTCAACAATGGCGATGAGTTCAATGCTGACGATGTCATTTTTACATTCAACCAGTGGCTTGATAAAAATGTAGGCTCTTCAATGCTTGGAATGCTCGAAGGCTATCTTGATACCACAGGCATTGAAAAAGTTTCTGACAATAAGGTTGTTCTCCATCTGAAAACCGCTGAAATAGGTGTGCCTGAACATCTTTTTCATTACCCTGCAATGGTATTAAACCACCGTACATTTGAAGGAGATTTTATTAAAGCCCCCCACGGCACAGGCCCATATATCCTAAAGGAGTTTGTCGAAGGCGAGCGTTGTGTGCTGACCAGACGCAATGATTACTGGAAAAAAGGTGCGGATGGACAGCTTCTTCCCTATCTTGATACCATTGAGTTTGTAGATATGGGTACAGAGATGGCTCCCATGATTGCGGCTATGCAGAGCGGTGAAATTGACATGATAGATCTTGGCGACCAAAGTGGCCCTGAAGTATATCAGGCTCTCAAAGACAATCCAAAAGTCAATGTCTATCCTGTCCCGACAAACCAGACAAGGGTTCTAAGAATGAGAGTGGATATGAAACCCTGGTCTGACAACAAGGTTCGTCAGGCACTCAAACTCTGTCAGAACCGCGAAAAGATACTTGCACTTGCCTATTTTGGCCAGGGAATGATAGGTCAAGATGTACATGTCAGCCCAAAACATCCTGAATACTGCCCGATTGAAACTCCCAAGTATGATCCTGAAACAGCAAAAAAACTTCTTGCAGAGGCAGGCTATCCAAATGGTCTGGATGTAAACCTTGCAGTTGGAAGCGGATGGAAAGAGATTGTAAGATATGCCGAAATTCTCAAAGAGGATGCTCTGCCCGCTGGTTTCAGGATTAATATTCAGACAATGCCAAACTCCCAGTACTGGGAAAAATGGACTGAGGTGGATCTTGGGATAACAACATGGGCACACCGCCCCCTTGGCACAATGGTACTAAACCTTGGCTATGTTGCTGATGAAAAAGGGGCTCCTGCACCGTGGAATGAGTCCCGCTGGGTGGACAAGGAATTTTCCGAGCTTCTTACCAAAGCCAATGGAACGCTTGATGTTGAAGCACGACGCAAAATATTCTGCCAGCTTGAAAAAATCCAGCAGGAGAGAGGTTCTGCCGCAATCGCCTTCTGGATCAATGTCTGGACAATAGCTTCAAAACGTGTTCAAGGTGTAATCTCCCATCCAAGCCTCTATCTAAAACTTGATGAATTCTGGGTAGATGCCTGATCTATATCTTGTGTAGATGCCTGATCACTATAAGGATAATCCCTGCTAATAAAAATTGGCCATGGTTTGCCACTTTAAATATATTGCGTATCGGGATGGATACGCTTCAGGTTCCGACCTGATAGAAGCCCCTTCTGAATTTGTGATTCAGGAGGGGAGCATTCACTCAATGGCTGACTATTAACCAATGACCCGTCAATCTGTTGCTGCTCTTCCTAATTTTTATAGGTCAGCAACAGATTGACATATTTTCGGGAAGGATATTATGGCAAAATTTATTATCAGACGTTTTTTCCTGCTGGTTTTAACCATGTTTCTTGTATCTATCGCAGTATTTATGATTGTTGAGTCCTCCCCTGGAAATGTGGCGAAAAATGTTCTTGGAGCCTTTATTACCCCCGAGCAGGAGGCATCTTTTCTTGCACAACAGGGTCTGGATAAGCCACTGCTTCAACGATACTGGTTCTGGCTCATGGGCAGTGACCGCACAGCAGCCAGAAAAAGCGGGCTTGAACTTGAACTTATTGAAACGGAAGCTGGATTTCAGGAGTGGTGGGCAAAGGGGAAAGACAATACCCTTATGCGATGGGACATTGAAGGCGACGACCTGACTGTTTATGTAAAAGATTCAGACGGCAAAATCACTTCCCGAAAAGACAATCAAAGATGGAGTGATGCCAAAGATGGAAGCCAGATCTTCTGGGGAATAGACCGAAGTAACCATGCTGTACTATGGGTAAAAGGTTCTGCCAATGAGGTGTGGACTTTTGTTGTAGGTACAGGATGGATAAAAAGCACGGGCGGGCCTCAAAGCTATATCCCGCTCAAGAAGGGTTTTTTGCGAGGAGATTTCGGTGTCTCCTTAAGAACTGGAAGGCCTGTTGGAAAAAGTCTCTTCATACGACTTAGAAATTCAGTAGTTCTTGCCGGAATTGCATTTGTTGTTGTAATGCCTCTTGCTCTGATGCTTGGGATGGTTGCCGGAATCAATGAAGGCTCTTTTAAAGACAGATTCCTATCTATCTCCGGCATGATCTTTTCCGTTATTCCTGAATTTGCAACAGGTATTTTTCTTATTCTGATAATGTCACACTGGCTTGAACTTGTTCCAGGAGCTTCAGTCTTTGGCGAAAAAGCTCCCTGGCAAAGGCCAGACATGCTTATCCTTCCAGTTTTGACCCTGACACTTATTGAGCTTGGATATGTGCTCAGAATAACCCGTGCAAGCATGGCCGAGGTTATGCGGTCAGCATATATCCGGACAGCTTTTCTCAAAGGACTTCCATTCTGGCAGGTAGTTTTACGCCACGCAGCAAAGAACGCACTTATTGCTCCAATTACCGTAATAATGCTACATGTCAACTGGCTTATGGGTGGCATTGTTATTGTGGAGGTTGTATTTGGTTATCCAGGACTTGGCCAGTACCTTCTTGATTCTGCTCTTTACAAGGATGTGAATGCCATTGAAGCTGGAACCATGATCATGGTTCTTCTTGCCGTCGGCACACAGCTTTTTGCTGATATACTCTACACCTTCTTAAACCCAAGAATAAGGTATTCATGAAGGAGATGGCTATGGAGAAAACTCAAAACAGATCTGAAGATAAGATAAAATCACAGTCCGATATTAACGGCATAAACCAAAAAGCATCAACCTCCAAAACAGAGAATAGCAAGAAGAGCAGATTCAGGGACACTCTGGCTGTTCTTTTTTCATCAAAAGCTGCAACAACCGGACTTATTCTTGTTATGTTCTGGGTATTTGTGGCACTGCTTGCCCCATATATAACCTCATACAGCCCCACGGAACAGGACTGGAAAGCCCCTAATCAAGGGCCATCCCTGTCACACCCTCTTGGAACAGATGAACTTGGAAGAGATCTCTGGTCACGCCTTGCCTATGGTGCCCGTATTGTACTTATCATAATGCCGGTTAACGAAAAGTTATGGATTCCCGGTGGTACAGCCATATGGGGGGTTCTTGCCGCTCTTTTTTTCGGAGCATCGCTTGGACTTGTCAGTGGATACAAAGGGGGCTGGCCAGATGAGATCATCATGCGTCTTCTTGATGCCATGATGTCAATACCGGTTATTCTTCTATACCTGATAATTGTGGCAGCACTTGGAGCCTCTGCTGTTAATGTTGTTATTGCAATAGCTATTGTGGGAACTCCGGGTGTTGCCCGTCTTGTGAGAAGCCTCACCCTTGACATAAGAACCAGAGACTATGTCAGAGCTGCCGAGACAAGGGGAGAGACTCTTTTATATATCCTGTTTATGGAGATTCTTCCCAATGCCAAAGGCCCTATCATTATTGATGCCATGCTCAGAGTAGGTTATGCAATTTTTGCCATGGGAACTCTTGGATTTTTAGGACTTGGCATGCCGCCACCGTCACCGGACTGGGGCAGCATGGTAGCCAAGGGCAGAGAGTTCATCCTTATGGGAAACCCCTGGGCATCCTTGTGGCCATCACTTGCAATTGCGTCACTTGTCGTAGGGCTGAACCTTCTTGCTGATGGCCTTCGTGAAGAGTCCATGAGGTATCAGTAGCATCCTTTCAAGGTTTAGCTGTCAGGCAGCAAACCACTCGAAACATTCAAATAGCCTGAAAATCAACCCGACACTTTAAACTTAAAGAATCAGCAATAACAATGTGCACAGATTATTCAATACGAGGTATTTGATATGAAAAACCAGACGATACCTGATTCCACACCAGTTCTTGAGGTAAAGAACCTTGCCATATCCTATAAAACACGAAAAGGTGAGATTCCGGCTGTCCAGGGTGTCAATTTTACGGTCGGACAGGGAGAGACAGTCGGGTTAGTAGGAGAATCTGGATGTGGAAAAAGCACAATTGCCTTTGGCATTCTTGATTTTCTTGGACGTAATGGACGTGTTTCCAAAGGAAGTATTAAATTCATGGGACAGGAACTGGTCGGGCGACCAAAAGATGAACTTAGAAAAATCAGGGGCAACAATATCTCAATGGTATATCAGGATCCAATGCAGGCTCTTAATCCCTCTTTAAAAATAGGCACTCAGCTTGCCGAAGTTCTGACAACCCATAATAATATATCCAAAGAGCAGGCATGGAACAAAAGCATTGCCATGCTGGAGAGGGTCTATATGCCAGATGCCGCCAATGTTATGGAACGATATCCCCACATGATCTCAGGCGGACAGCAGCAGAGAGTTGTAATTGCCATGGCCATGCTAAACAGCCCCTCTCTTCTTATCATGGACGAACCCACAACCGCCCTTGATGTTACAGTGGAAGCGGCCGTGCTTGATCTTGTTGAGGATCTTAAAAAAGATTTTAACACTGGAATAATATTTATCACACACAATCTTGGTGTTGTTGCAAGGGTAAGCGACAAGCTATGTGTAATGTATGCCGGTGAAATGGTTGAAAAAGCACCCATCCAGACCATATTTGAAAGACCTGCCCATCCATATACACGAGGTTTGCTCTGTTGTGTTCCAAACCTGACTGATGATCTATCCTTTTCCAGACTCTGGTCAATCAGGGGAAGGGTTCCCCACCCGTCCGAACGATCTCAGAACAAGTGTATTTTTGCACCAAGATGCGACTGGATGATATCTCAGGGTATTGAGAAAAAATGCAGAAACAGCCATCCTGAACTCATCACTATATCGGACGAACATCAAAGTCGCTGTTTTTTAGGCGACAAGACCCTTCTTGCAAGCATGACAGATTACGCAAGAGGAAACAGGCAGATACTTGAAAGTGCCTGTACAACAGATTCTGTTGACGAATCGTTGGCATCAACAGATAAAAATATCGTAGGAACCGGCAAGATCGAAGGGGCAGAGAATATTCGATCAGACGGTGACATCTCAGCAGCAGGCAATCCACCGCCAGGAAGCCACAAAATTGCAGGAGAAAAGAACATTCCAGCAACCGGCGATATAGCAGGAGCAGACAAGACCTCGCCTATCGGTAGTATCCCATCTGTTGAAGCTATAGCGGAAATTGACAATATAGCAACTGCCAAAAACATAAAAATATATTACGAGCACAAATCAGGCTCAATGAGAAGTGCTCTGGGACTTGAAGAAAAACGCTATATAAAGGCAGTTGATGATGTATCCCTTGTGATACCCAGAGGGTCGGTTCTTGGCATAGTTGGAGAGTCAGGATGCGGAAAAAGCTCTTTGGTAAAAGGGCTTGTTGGGCTTGAAAAGGTATCTGGCGGAAAAGCTGAATTAATGGGATTTGATATCACAATACCAGTTGCTGATAGAAGCCTTACACTGATTCGAGAACTTCAGATGGTGTTTCAAAATCCTGATTCAACATTAAATCCATCATTCACAGTGGGACAGCAGATAGCACGTCCCATAAGAAGATTCAAAACAGTTCCTGAAAAGGGTATCCAGACAGAGGTTGAACGTCTTTTAAATGCCGTTAAATTAGACACCTATTACTACAGCCGTTATCCAAGACAACTCAGTGGTGGCGAAAAACAACGTGTAGGCATTGCAAGAGCACTTGCCAGCCAGCCAAGCATGGTGATCTGTGACGAGCCTGTATCTGCACTTGACGTATCGGTTCAGGCTGCAGTGCTCAACCTTCTCAATGAGATCAAGGATGAGCTTGGAACAACGCTTGTATTTATAGCACATGATCTTAGCGTGGTAAGATTTATCTCAGACTATGTTGCAGTTATGTATCTTGGACAGATCGTGGAGTTTGGTTCAGTAAGACGAATCTATCCCCCTCCTTATCATCCATATACAGAAGCACTTCTGTCAGCAGTTCCCATCCCTGATCCAAAGTTATCAAGACGAAAATTCATCAGATTGTCAGGTGATGTGCCAAGTGCCATGAATCCCCCGGCAGGATGCAGGTTTCACACCCGCTGCCCAAGACGAAGCCTTCTTCCAGATCAAGGAAAGATATGCGAACAAAAATCACCTCCCTGGCAGATTGGAAAGGGATCTCATCGTATCTTGTGCCATATTCCCATTGATGATCTGGCACAATTTGAAGCAGTTCTGCCTCTTGGGAAAGGTTATGAGTTGTAAAATAGGCATCCTTAATTTGTAGGTTGACACTTTTATTTAACACTCATTTGATTTGGATCCATTTCATTTAAGTTGAAGTAGAAGTTTAAATGCTGCTTTCTGCATCTTCACTAGCAACATTTCCAAGACAAAAACTCCTGCAGCCTTAACTTTCGAGGAAATTCACAGCTTTCCCTTCGCTTTTCCCATTCCTCTGCTTGCTCCAAGAAGTCATTTTTTGGTTTTTCCTTAATGTTCTTGCAAAAATAGATGGCTGTCATTACATTAGTGCTGTAAATATAACATATAAAAACAAAAAAACCAGATAAAAACTGATTAACAGCGGGTTCTGGTAATTGCCTCAAAAAAACTAAAGAGGAGCAAACAGCCATGAGATTCTTCAACACAGCAGGACCAACAAATGCCAAAGATCACTACTGCATTGATCCATTATCCCGCATAAATATTGATGACATTATGATGCTGATTGGGCAGAAGAAATATTTTATTCTCCACGCTCCCCGCCAGACTGGTAAAACCTCTTGTATGCTTGAACTTATGCACCATCTTAACAAAGAGGATAAATATACCTGTTTATATGTCAATATTGAGGCGGCACAAGGGGCAAGAGAAGATGTAAAGCGCGGCATAAAAGCAATTTTAAGTGAAACAGCTTCTCGTGCAGAACACCATTTGCAAGACTCATTTTTAAATGAAAATTTTAATGATATTTTGTCAAACAGCGGGGAAGATAATGCATTGAATCAAGCTCTTGCAAAGTTATCAATGCACCTTTCAAAACCGTTGGTTCTTTTGGTTGATGAGATTGATTCATTAATCGGCGATACGTTGATTTCTGTATTGCGTCAAATCAGAAGCGGTTATGATAAAAGACCAGATGCCTTTCCTCAATCAATAGTTCTCTGCGGAGTCCGTGATATTCGTGATTACAGGATTCACTCATCGCGGGAAAAAGAGATAATCACAGGCGGAAGTGCATTTAACATAAAGGCTCGGTCGCTGCGTCTCGGAGACTTTAATCAAGATGAAGTTTTTTCTCTTCTTGATGAGCATATAAAACAAACAGGCCAACAGTTTGAAGAAGAGGCAAAAGAGCTGATGTGGTATTACACAAACGGTCAGCCTTGGCTTGTGAATGCTCTTGCTTATGAGGTCTGCTTTGAGATGAAAGAGGGCAGAGATAGAAATAGACCCATAACAGCCCAAATGGTAAAAAATGCCAAGGAAAATCTAATATTGAGAAGAGAGACCCATCTTGACCAGTTGGCAGACAAGTTAAGAGAAGAGCGGGTAAGAAGGGTTATTGAGCCGATTATTACTGGTGATATGCTGACTGCTGCAATTCCAGAAGATGATGTCCAATATTTGACTGATCTTGGGCTTATAAGAAGAAAACCATCTATTGAGGTTAGCAATCCCATATACATGGAGATAATACCACGAATGCTTACCTCCACAACTCAAGATTCCATTTCTCAACAGAGTGCATGGTAT
>JADGBC010000134.1 GCA_015231705.1 Desulfamplus sp.
TCCTTGTAGGTGTATGTGCCTGTAACTTCACGTTCATAAGGAGTTCCCATAGGGCCAGTAATCACAATTGACCCTGCTACAGAACCGCTTATCGTACCATTTTCGACAGTTGCTTCCCCAAAGGTTATCTCAATGGTACCCATCTCTCCAATAGGAGCGGTAAATGTCTTGTCCTCAAGATTTAAAAGAGGATCCACATCACCTGTCTGTTCAACCGAGAAAGTTACCATGTCTTCTGCCAGCCAGTTGGCAGACATCATTGGATTCTTGCCAGCTTTGACAAATACCACCCAGATTTCAGATGAACCTTCTGGCCAAAGAGGAATCACAGGCAACGGTAGCACATATTCACCTGAAAAATCTTCCAGAGGAAAGCCTTTTACCAATGGTACTATGGTGTTATCACCATCTGGTGTCAGTGAAGTGCTGTATGAGGCAAAACTTCCATCCGGAAAGTTGGCAGTCATATAAATATCAACCAGGTCTAACCCTTCCATTTTAATGGTAAATTTAATGATATCTCCGGTTTGATAGATCTCTTGATCTGTTGAAAGCTCAAGAGTTGTGGTGTTTACGCCATCTTCAGTTGTCGGAATGGGCAGCTCAATAACGGAATGGGCTGCAAATGGGGTAAAAAGCATAATCATAAAGCAAATGGCAGCAAAATTTTTTTTAAACTTGTCATAGGAATCTCCTTTTAATACGAATTAGATTGTTGCTCTGATTTTCGTGTTTATGTGAAAGTCTCTTTCAATAGATGTACTTATGTGACTTTCATTGTTCGTTGTGGCCATCAGGGCATGGCCGTTATCTGGAAAACTATAGTCACCCCAATCATGAAAATTAAAGTGCATTTTCATAGTAAAAACAATGACCGGTAGTTGAGCATCAATAACTATACTCCATTTTAAGCCGGTCATATTCAAGCTCGTTTCTATCTATATCTCTTTGATTTTCAAATATTCTCTGTTCAAGCCGACCTATTTCACGCTGATTGCGTCTGATTTTTTTCAGAAGATGCCTTCTGTCGCTTTCCGTGGTCTCCCTGTGGACAAGCTGTTCTTCAGTATCTCTAACCTCATCAACCAAATTTTGAATTGCTCTCTGATCTGACCTTATAGCAGATTCGCTCTGTCTGATTTCACTTAGTACAGCATAAAATTTCTGCCCCACATAGTATCCCTTTAAAAATTCATCTGAGAGCTCTGGAGGGCAGACATTGTTGTACGTAAATCCCTCTTTACCCTTTTCAAACCCGTTATATTCGGTGCAGAACTGTTTAACTCCATTTGAGTGACCTCTTAGATAGGCATCAAGAACAGGAGTGATATTGTGCTGGGCACAGGCTCGTCTATGGTTCTCGACATATGATGAGAGTCTGCCTTTGCTGCCATCCTCAAAACCGACCATCTCCCAGTCGGCATTCTTGCATTCAGATGCGGTCATGGTTGCACATCCGCCTAAAAACAGAATCCCAATTAGCAAGCATCCGACAATAGCCATCTTACCAAGCAAAGAGCAACTACGTAGAAAAAAAAGAGGCAAATAACTGTGCATAAGATAGCCATTCAGTCGGATCGATAATTTTGTATCCAATGATCTCATATTTGATAAGGCATATTTGATTTTAAGATTCATTAACCTCGATCAGTTCAAAATCATCAAGTCCAAGGCCACTTCTACTCATCAGATTCTTGACAGCAGGTACAGGCGACAGCCCCATAATGGTTGGATGACAAGCTCCCATGGCAGAGGCTTTTATTTTTGCTATAGGGGCAAGACCAAGCTCTTTTGCCTTTTCTGCCGACATTATGATCATGGCTGAAGAGCCGTCATTTATTCCGCTTGCGTTGCCTGCTGTCACCTTTCCGGTTTTTGGAATAAATCCAGCAGGAAGTTTACTGAGTTGATCCATTGTAATTCCAGGCCTGAAGTGTTCATCTTTATCAAAAATGATGGGAGCTTTTTTTCTCTGGGGAACCTCTATGGGTACTATCTCCTCTTTAAATGAGCCGTCATTTGTAGCTCTTTCGGCGTTATTATGGCTCCTGAGAGCAACTTCATCCATCTCTTCTCTTGATATTCCAAGGTGTTGAGCCACAAATTCAGCCGTATGTCCCATGATGTAGGGTTTACCCATGAAATAGCTTGCAGGGGCTTCTGATGTGTTTAGGGGGGTATCGGCTGAAAATGGAAGAATGTGTGATCCGCAGTGAAGAGCATGGATCATGGCATCGACAAACTGCTGATCCTGAAGACGGCATCCCCATCTGGCGTTTGGAACTGTGTAGGGAACTCCCGACATATGCTCCACACCGCCTGCTAAAATAACGTCGGCCATACCTGCCTGAATCATTGCCATACCGGAAACAACAGCTTCCATTCCTGAGATACAGACCCTGTTTACAGTTGCCGCAGGTACTGTGTCCGGTATTCCTGCCATCAATGCAGCCACACGCGTAACATTCAAGGTATCATGATGCTCCAGGCAGCAGCCATACCGGACATCATCAATTATTGCAGGGTCAATACCTGCCCGCTTTATTGCCTCTTTCATGGTCACGCTTGCAATGAAAGCACCATTCAAATCTTTAAGGGTTCCTCCAAATGCACCAATGGCTGTTCTACAGGCTGAAACAATAACTACATCTTTCATTTTTTCTCCTCAAGTTTATAAAATTAAAGTTGTATCTCTCTGCATTTTTCTATAGCTGTCATGCCCTGTTGGGAACAACAAATATTGAAAGTCTCTTTAAATAGCCGTGATTATATGACTTCCATTCTTCGTTGTGGCCGAAAGCAAATATTCCGCTCCGGCCGTGCCGGTTATCGGGAACCAAAAGAGTCTTCCAAAATATCGACAACAGCCGTGTCGCCTGACATTATCACGCTCATCTTGCCAAGAGATACTGGCAAAACCGTGTTGATGAAAAACTGTGTACTCTTAATCTGGCCTTCATAAAATGAGATATCTTTATTATTGGGCCTGTTCTGAAGCTTTTCGGTTGCAACAACAGCTCTCCATAAAAGCATCCATGCCATAAGCGTGTCTCCTGTAACATCAAGGAAAGGGTGAGCATTGGAAAAAGCGTTGGACAGATCACCTGATTTTATTTTTTCGATAAGATTCTGGGCAACTTCCTTTAATCTTTCGACATTAAATTCAAGTCTGTCTGCAAAATCTTTAAGACTGCTAATTTCTCTGGCACTGTCAATAATCTTTTGAACCTCGTCCAGCAGATCCATGAAAGATTGCCCGTTATTAAGCCCGAGTTTTCGTCCTAAAAGATCCATTGCCTGTATCCCGTTTGTCCCTTCAAAGATCTGCGTGATCTTACAATCCCTTAAAAGCTGTTCCTGGGGATATTCAGTGGTAAAGCCGTATCCTCCAAAAACCTCCACCCCAAGGCTGCACATTTCAAAAGCCCTGTCAGTAACATACCCTTTTGCTACAGGTATTAAAACATCAATAAGGCCCTTATATCTTGCCTTGTCTTCAGATTTTGCACTGATATTTACCATATCTTCCATAAGACCGGTATAAAAAAGAAGACTTCTCATGGCCTCGGAATAGGATTTCATTGTAAGCAGCATGCGTCTTACTTCAGGATGTTGAATAATAGGTACGCCAGGAGCATTTTTATCTTTTGCATTGATGCTTTTGCCCTGAATCCTCTCTCTTGCATAGTTCAATGCATTTAGATATGAGGCTGAGGCACATGAAAATCCCTGCATTCCAACATGAAGACGGGCCTCGTTCATCATCACAAACATGGCACTCATTCCCTTGTTCTCCTGTCCTAAAAGAGTGCCCCTGCAAATAGACTTGCTGCCCAGAGCCATTGAACAAGTAGGGCTGCCGTGAATACCCATCTTCTCTTCAATGCCTGTGCAGACGATATCATTTACATCACCAAATGTCCCATCATCGTTTACCCATATTTTAGGGACAAGAAACAGTGATATCCCGGCAGTTCCTGCAGGAGCACCCTCTATCCTTGCAAGGACAGGATGGATAATGTTGGGAACAAGGTCGGTCTCTCCACTTGAGATGAATATCTTGTTGCCTGTTATGGAGTATGTTCCATCACTGTTTTTAACGGCTTTTGTAGTAAGAGCTCCGACATCAGAGCCTGCTTCGGGTTCGGTAAGAAGCATTGATCCGCCCCACTCTCCAGAGTACATTTTTTTTAAAAACAGCTCTTTTTGTTTGTCAGTGCCAAATTTCTCAATAAGTTTTCCCGCACCGTGGGCCAGTATGATATGGAGCATGAATGGATAGTTGGAGCCATTAAAATAGTTGTTGGCAGCCAGAGCAACAGTTGACGGCATACCCTGCCCTCCCCATTCAGGGTCATCACTCATGGCAATCCAGCCACCTTCCCTGAAAAGGTCATATGCCTTGTGAAATCCCTTTGGAACCGTTACTGTTCCGTTGTTAAATGTGCACCCCTCTTCATCTCCCTCCTTTAAAAGGGGTAAAAGTTCCTTGATTGCAAGATTTCTTGCTTCTGATACAACCATATCAACGGTTTTTTTATTAAAATCTGAAAACTGCTCATAATGGCTTAAATTTTCTACTTTTAACTGTTCATGTAAAACAAAATCCACATCTCTTCTGTCTGCTACAACCTGTGCCATAATTTCCCCCCCCCGATTTTTTTATCTTTTTATGTAAAAGCCTCTTTAACTAGCAGTAATCATGGGACTTTCATTCTTCGTTGTGGCCAAGAGCAATACCTCGCTCCGGCCGTGCCGGTTATCTGGATCTAAAATCCTGAAAAACAAATTTTAGCACAAAACATGCCATCTATAAAATAGATAGAAAAACAAATAGTTATAAAAAACTTATATTTTTTCTGTTCTATAGGAAAGAAAAAACTGTCCTATATTCCTGTTGTTGTATTAAACTGGAATATAGAACAGAAAAACGAATCACATTAAACGCTCATGGTTAGAATTCAGCCACGGCTGCATATGACGCTAACAAAGTAAAAATATCTCATGAGTCGTAACTTCTCATTTCTCATACGACATGTGCAGTGTTAAATTATAATCTAACACTGCATGTAGTGGTTATTCGGAGAACTTATGACTGACGAGAAATATAAAAAAAGGTGTAAGTCATGCTACTGGATGAAAAAGATTTTTTCAGAGAGGCAACACTTAAAATATGCGGAAGCCTTGAAATAGAGAGAGCTTTACATCAATGTCTGCTCTATATCTGCAAATACATTCCAGCTGGACAGATGGGTTTTCATGTTTATCACAGGGATGCAGGCATTGTTGAAACAGTTGCCTATGCCACTTTGGAGGGCGGAAAGACAATGTCCATAAAAATCAGATTAAAACAAGAGGGGCGGATGCAGGTTGAAAAGCAGCGCTCTGTTCGCGTGCGGGTTATTGACAGGCTTGGAGATGATCCAGTCGCAGGGCCTGTTGCCAACAGGTTGAATGCATCTGATCTTTCGGCTGTTGTTCTGGATCTGGTTCTGGACAGAACCATGCTGGGGGTATTTTCTGTATTCAATAATGGAAATGAGAAATTCTCGCAAGAGCATGTTCATCTGTTAAGTCTTTTGAGCAAGCCATGTGCCATAGCATTGACCAACAGCCTCAGATACAGAGAACTCAAAAATCTAAAAGAGCTGCTTGCAGATGACAACCGCTATCTTCAAGAAGAGCTCAACAAGATTTCGGGAGAGAAGGTTATCGGTGCTCACAAGGGGCTAAAAGATGTTATGAGTATGGTTCGTCAGGTCTCTCCTCTTGAGAGTCCTGTTCTTCTTCTTGGAGAGACAGGCACGGGCAAAGAGGTTATTGCCAATGCAATTTATCAATCCTCATTACGAAAAGATAGCCCTTTTATAAAGGTAAACTGCGGTGCAATTCCGGCAACCCTTTTAGACAGCGAGCTGTTTGGATATGAAAAAGGTGCATTTACAGGGGCACTCTGTCGCAAAAGAGGCAGGATTGAACGTGCCCAGGGCGGGACTCTTTTTCTGGATGAGATAGGAGAGCTTTCAGCAGACGCCCAGATTCGCCTGTTGCGCGTGCTTCAGTCAAAGGAGATTGACAGATTAGGCGGAGATGAGACTATAAAGATCAATATAAGGATCATTGCTGCCACCCATAGAAATCTTGAGGATATGATGAGGTTCAAAAAATTCAGAGCTGATCTTTTTTTCAGGCTCAGGGTTTTTCCAATCACCATTCCACCACTTAGAGCCAGAAAAGAGGATATTCCTGACCTTGTTCACCATTTTATAATTAAAAAAGCACATGAGATGAAACGGGCGGTAATACCATCCCCATCACCAGATGCAATGGGTCGTCTTATGGAGTACCACTGGCCTGGCAACATTAGAGAACTTGAAAACGCGGTTGAACGCTCGCTTATACTGGATCAGGGAGAGCATCTTTTTTTTAAGGAGATAGGAGCATTTGAAAGCATGATGCCGGAATTTTGTGATCTTGCAGACAATGAAAATCAAAAAGAGACTCTTTGTCTTGATGAAGTTATCTCTAACCACATAAAAAAGAGCCTTGCCATGTGCAATGGCAGAGTAGAGGGAGAGAAAGGGGCTGCAAGGTTGCTGAAGATAAACCCCTCCACCTTGAGAAAAAGGATGAAGAAACTTGGGATTTCATTTGGACGCAAAATTGGCAATTCATTGGATGATGCCTGTAATGAACCGAAAAAATGGAGATAGAACTTAAAAATGATTAATTATTTTCCTTTCAATAACCGGTACGGCCGGAGCGAGGTATTGCTCTTGGCCACAACGAAGAATGAAAATCGCATGATTACTGCTATTTCAAGAGACTTTCACATAAAAGAGCACCTGCTGATTTTCGGAAGATATCCCGTTCCTGGAAAGACAAAAACCCGCCTGATTCCCGCACTTGGAGCTCTTGGGGCAGCGGATTGCCATCGAGGGCTCACGGAAAAAACTGTTGCCATTGCCCGAGAATTTGCATATCAGACAAACTTGTCAAAGCGGCTGCAGAATGCGGATTCAACCAGCTTTGACGAGTCTCAAGGAGAGATTCCTTTACATGGTAAAAGCAGCTCTTTGATTGCGAAGCTTGGGTTCATACCCCGCCCCTTGGGGCGTTGTAATGTGTTTAAAGATACCCCGCCGCTTGCGACGGGGAGCTTCATTCGCTTTTACCATGAAGGCGGAACTCCAGTACAATTTGAAAATTGGCTGGGCACTGGAATTAATTTTCAAAGACAGAGCGATGGAGATCTTGGACAGAGGATGCGTTCGGCAATTGCAGACTCATTTAAAATGGGTGCTTCAAAGGTTGTTATTGTGGGAACAGACCTGCCTGATCTCACTATAAATCACTTTAAAGATGCATTCCATGCTCTTGATTCCCATGATCTTGTTCTTGGGCCAAGCATGGATGGAGGTTACTGGCTGATAGGCATGACAAATGAGGGCTTGAATATAGTTAGAGCAAGTGAAACCTTGAATATCGGCAGGACAAAAGACAGATTAAATAAGAACCTTTATATGAAAGTCTCCGTAATGACCTGTTTTGTAAATACTTTCATGGTTCGTTGTGGCCAGAAGCAAAACCTCGCTCCGGCCGTGCCGGTTATAAAGAATGAAAATGAGAGGGCTAAAACAGAAAAATCAAAAGATATTTTTGACGATATCGACTGGAGCACAGAGAGAGTTTTAACCCAGACACTTGCAGCAGCCAAAAGATTTAATATCAAGACTTGCCAGCTTGAGCTTTTAAATGACCTTGATACTCCGGATGATCTTGCTGCTCATAACAATAAAAAAGAACATCCGCCTGTGATTTCAATCATAATACCGACACTAAATGAAGCTGCCAGGATTGCCAAAGTGGTTGATTCGGCAAGACATCCAAATAGTGAAATTATCGTAGTGGATGGCGGAAGTTGTGATGATACTGTTAAAATCGCAGAAAAAAAAGGTGTAAGGGTAATAACAGGAGCAAGGGGCAGAGCCATGCAGCAAAATCTTGGAGCAAAAGCTGCCAGGGCAGATATTGTTCTTTTTCTCCATGCCGACACTCTGCTGCCGACAGGTTATGCACAATCTGTTTTTATGACTTTTCTTGACAAAAGCAAAATAGCCGGAGCATTTTCTTTTAACACTGACTCTTCTGATCCAATCTTGAAATTGATTGCTTTGGGTGTGAACATAAGAAGCAGATGGTTTAAAATGCCATACGGAGATCAGGCACTCTTTTTCAGGAGATCTTTTTTTGAATCAGCCGGTGGTTTTCCTGAATCACCAATTGCCGAAGATCTTATGCTCATAAGAAATCTGTTCATTAAAAAAAGGCAGAACAGGAACAAATTTGCCATTCTGCCTCTTGCTGTAACAACTTCTGCCCGTCGGTGGCTCTCTATCGGAATTTTGCGAACCACAGCGATTAATCTGATTATTTTGTCTGCAATTATGGTTGGAGTCTCTCCTGCCAAGGTTGCTGGACTGTATGGAAAAAGAAAAGGATAAATATGCTAAAAAATCCAGTGACCTGAATGTTTTAGAACCCCTCTTTATCCAGCTCCTGCATAGCTTTTTTCATCTGACGAACTGCCTGTCGCAACCTCTCCTCATTTTCAACAAGTGCAAGTCGTAAGTATCCTTCACCCTCCTCACTGAAACCGATCCCAGGAGCAACTGCGACATTGGCACGATTCATCATCTCAACTGCAAACTGCATGGATCCCATTTTGCTGTAAGGTTCAGGGATCTTTACCCAGGCAAACATTCCGGCACCAGGAGGCGTCACCTGCCACCCTATTCTTTCAAGGCCGCTGCAAAGAGTGTCTCTTCGTGCCTGATAGAGCGATACCTGCTCATGTATGGTATCGTCGCAGTCCCTAAGTGCGATGATTCCGGCGATCTGTATGGCTGAAAAGATACCATAGTCAAAATATCCTTTTATTTTACTCAAACCGGCGATGATTTTGGGGTTTCCGACACAATATCCTATTCTCCATCCTGCCATGTTGTAGGATTTTGAAAAAGAGCCAAATTCCACACCAACATCCTTGGCTCCAGGAGTTTCCAGGAAACTTGGAGCTTTATATCCGTCAAACGTTATTCTGGAATATGCAAAGTCGTGGATTACCATGAACTTGAATCGCTTTGCCAGAAGAACTATCTCCTTGAAAAGATCTTTATCACATAAGGTGCCTGTCGGGTTGTGGGGATAGTTGATCATAAGCACTTTGGGACCTGGATGAAACGATTCGCATATATTTACAATGCGGTTTAAAAATGATTCCGGTGGGGATATGGGAACCCTCACTACAGTGGCACCGGCAATAACTGCCGCA
>JADGBC010000135.1 GCA_015231705.1 Desulfamplus sp.
TGGGTCAAAGGGTTTACTGATCTGGTTATGGTCATTGCCTGTGGGTTGCACAACTTGAGATTGAAATTCCGTCCGTGGAAAAAAATAACAATCCGAGACATGTAAAATCGATATAATGTCTATTAAAAATATTTCAAATGTTTATTTTTTTAAATCGCTGCTGAAACCCTGTTATAAAGTTTTTGATCGCCTTTTAACTTTTTACGAGTGCATCAACTTTAAATTGTGATAAAACTCCCTTAAGATTCTCCGAAAGAGACGCCAACTCAACAGCACTGGATTTAACTTGAGTAATTCCTAACGATGTATCTTTAACTGAACTGCTTATGCCTGATATTGAGCTTGATACTGAGAGCAGGTTTTGAGCTGATTGGGTAATGTTTTGGGTAACATTATCAACGCTTGAACTTACACCCACAACATTTTGAGATATTTGATTAACAGCCACACCCTGCTCTTCTACAGCACTTGCAATCGCTTGAGAGATCATATTGACCTCCTCAATCACCTTAGTAATTATATTAATTGCAGTTACTGCTGACTCTGTATTTATTCCAATCTCTTCAACCTGTTTTTTTATCGTCTCTGTTGCCTGCTCTGTCTGTTTTGCAAGCTCTTTTACCTCATTTGCAACTACTGCAAAACCTCTTCCCGCATCTCCTGCTCGAGCTGCCTCAATAGTTGCATTAAGTGCAAGAAGTCTTGTTTGATCCGCAATATCTTTAATAGACTCTACAACTTTACCAATAGATTTTGCAGACACATCAAGACGGGACATTATCTCTTTACTCTTAATAGCATGGCTATTTGCATCTGTTGCAATTTTCAGCTCTTTTTGGCAATTAATTGCAACTTCGCTTATCGATGCGTTCATCTCTTGAATTGCAGTTGCAACAGAATTTGTAGAGCCGGACATCTCTTTGGCAACTGACGATATTGTTTTTATGTTTTCTGTTGCCTGTTTGGTTATAGAGTCAACCGCCATTGTTTGGCTGCTTATTTGACTCGCATTTGCATCGATCTGGCTTGATGTAGCTGCAAGCCCAGAGGCTGAATATGCTAACGAGTCAGCATCGCATCGTATCATCACGATCAACTTTTGTAGTTTATCTACAAATTGGTTTAAGTATGATGATATCTCTCCAATCTCATCATCTCTCTTTATTACCAATCGTTTGGTTAAATCTCCCTCTCCTTCAGACATATCTTTAATGCTCAAAGTCAATCTTCTTAAAGATGATATTATCTGAAAAAATACACCCATAAATAGAATTGTCCCAACAGAGAAAAAGATAATAAATATTGCGATTCCCTTAATATTTCTGCTTCTTATAAGTTGTGTTGTCTCTTGCTCTATGGCTGAGTTTTTCTCCGATGTTAATTGTACAACCGTATCAATATGTTTTCGATGTTCGATATAATATTGTTTTAGTTTTTCATTAAGAATCAAATCTACAGATTGCCTATTTTTGCTCTTGATAGCATCTAAATATTCATTTTCAAAGACATTGTAAAAATCGACAACTGGTTTGTAGCTCAAGTTGATTAACGTCTCCCTTATTTTTGGCTCTTGTGGAAGAAATATCTTGTCATCAACCCAATACTCATGCCTATCTATATACTCTTTTTTCAGTTTTGTTCTAAGGTATTGCGATAATCTCTCTACCTCTTTTTCATCATCAATATTTTCTCTCAACTCAAATGCAGTAAGATATGACTCAATTATATAGTCTGGAGGAGGCAGAATATCAGCTATTAGGTCTTTTCCCTGAACAATCTGTCTATAGATTGGACCATTAACCTTTATTATGGTAAGTGTGTGGAATACGTATAGACAAAAAGTTACAAAACCAACTGCTATTATTGAAGTTGAAATAAATAGCTTGTATGAAATTTTTAAGTTATCAAACATTAGCATTCGCCTTCTCCTTTAATATGTTTGTTCAAGTAAGTCACTCCGTGGCAGGTTAAGCTGTGCCATCATTGTTTAATTCCATTGCTCATGGTATCTTGTTACCGGCTTGCAGGTCGGTATCTTCTATCCGACAAGGTTAAAAAGAAGAAAGGAAGATACCATGAGCAATTTAATCAAACGTTTTAAAGAAGATCTCCAACTTGCCGGTTATGCGAAAAAGAGCATTGATTCATACGTCAGCTCTTTTTTACGTTTACAGTGTTTGTACAATAAACCATTAGAAGTGGGGTGTCCAAAAAAGTGCCTGCCCTCTGCGACGTTCAAGCCAGAGTTCAGTCTCAATTGAGCCACATTGCGGACAGCTTCTATGTTTGCATGAATTGTACAGCAGAACATGATAGTCACCATTGGGGCACCCATCAATGTGGTATCCCTGATCAGGAATACGACAGCTCATGATGCTTTCTGCTGCGTAATATGGCCTTGTATCAACCACATGGCTCTTGCGGTAGCTCTCAAAGTGATCTGTGAATATCTTCTGAACTATGCCTGCATCCATTCGATATCAACTCCCGGCTTTAAGTTCCCCTTTGCACTCCTTGAGAAACTCCTCAGCTCTCTTTTCTCCAAATTCAGCAACCATCTGATCCCATAGCGGAGAGTTGCAAAGCTCCTTTTGAAAATTGATGGTCAGCTTTTCCGAGAACTGCTCTTCAAGGCTATTCTCAAGTTTTCTTAGACCTTTTAATCGCCTACCTTTTCCCATCTCTCTTTTTGTTTCCTGATGCTGGAAGTATCATTCGTCCAACGACCGCAATGAGACGCAATCAATCGCAGCACGGCTATTGATTGTCGCTCTCCATTGCTTTGTTGGCCCAGATTGGTTTCTATTTCATAAGCAACAAGCTCAGAGCCATCACTAGCATGCCTGCAACAACTCCGAGAAGACTATCGTGCCCTTTGCCGTAGGCGCGACTCGTGGGCAGTAACTCATCGAGACTGATATACACCATAATGCCTGCCACGCCCCCAAAAAGAATCCCCATGACTTCTGGAGGAATCATCCCGCTGTCACCACCGAGGAACAGGCGGATCGCAGCGTAGCCGATGATGGCTCCGATGGGTTCAGCCAGGCCGCTTAATGCTGAGTAGATGAATGCCTTTTTCCGGCTTCCGGTGGCGTAGAAGATGGGGACGGAAACACTGATGCCTTCAGGTATATTGTGTAGCGCGATGGCGATGGCGATGGCGACTCCGAGGCCCGGATCCTGAAGTGCCGCGAGAAAGGTGGCCAACCCTTCCGGGAAGTTGTGAATTCCAACGGCGAGTGCGGTGAACAGCCCCATCCGCATGAGCTTGTGTTTCGATTGGTGATCGTGTGCGTCCGGAGATTTCACATCCGACTCTGACAACGCCTCGAAATCCGGTGCTGGTGACGAAGGGACGTGCAATGGCAGCATTTCCGATTCCGAGTGGACTTCGTGCGGATTCTCAGCTGCCGGGATCAGGTTGTCAATCAGACCGATCAGCAGCATTCCGCCAAAGAAAGAAGCCGTGTTGACCCAGTGTGCTCCTGTCTCGCCAAAGCGGGGCACCAGCGAATCGACGCCCTTGAGGAATATTTCTACGAATGACACATACAGCATAACCCCAGCCGAGAATCCTGTTGCTACCGAGAGAAAACGATAGTTCGTTCTTTTTGCTGTGAAAGCGATGACGCTTCCAATGGCGGTCGCCATTCCGGCGAACAGCGTCAATCCAAAGGCAATCCATACTTCTTTCATGCGATCTCTCTCCTACGGGCCAACGAAAAGCTCAGCGGCACTGCTTTTTGCGTCCGCTGAAGTGCCATGTTAGCATTTTAGATATTGAAATTATGGTTCCAAGCCTGGCTTCGAACAAGATTGCCTGTATCACCTGTTGCCTTATGAAGTAGCTTCTCGACCCGATAAAAATCCTCGTCAGCTTCCTCTAAAGTGGAGATATCTATCACAAAAAAATTTGGATACTTTAGATGGCCTTCGTCATCATTTGGTAACAGTCCACTTCCAGCCCTTGCTGTGAATACAACGCGAGCTTGATAGGTAAAAAACAGAGGCTCACCATGATATAGACCGTCTTGTCTAATCTTATTCGCGGTAACCCGAAATCTTCCTGGTGGCTTTCTATTCTTGATAACCTCATAGAAAAAAGCTCGTACATCAACATGCGTGGTAAAGTCAGGATCTTTTTTGCTTAATTTCACTATTCTCATAGCATATTTCCATCTGTGATGATGAGGCTAACGATCAGCTAACCGGCGTGGCGATGCTCTTCCGCCACGTCCGGTTGAGCGACTGGTTATGCTATTTGTATTTCTCAATAATTTTATCTACCTCTCCTTCTTTCTCCAGTTCAGAGAATGCATTTCTGACTTTTTCAACTATCTCATCAGATGTTTTTTTACTGAATGCCATATAATATCCATTTTCAAATAAAAACAGAGTTTTTTCAAATTCAGATAACGGCAGATTCATTTGCTTTGTTCTTATTTCAAGACTTGAATCAGTATCAATAATAAAATCAATTCTTCCTGCCAAAAGTTTTTTCAGATTAAGTTCCTGATCAGCAACTGTTTGAATAAGAGTGGTTGAGAAACCATTTCTTAATAAAAAATCCTCATGAACACTGCCTCTTAACACACCGATTTGATATTTTTTTGCTTCATCCAATGAACTAACTGAAATATCTGTTCGTGATTTATTTTTATAAAAATAAAATTTCTCAGAAGGTATAAGAGGCCCTACCCATTTAAATAAGTTCTCACGTTCCTGAGTTCTTAATATTGTATAAATCAATATGTTTTCATCCTCCATTGCCATTTTGTAGGCTCTGACCCAAGGATAAATATTTATTTTATTACCAGATATGCTGATACCGGCTTTCTTTAAAGAATATTCAACTATTTCCGTTGAAATACCGGTTACTTTGCCGTTTTTTTCAAAATTATACGGTTCCCATGTTTCTGTTACCACTTTAATTTCATTTGCACTGATAAAACTTCCTAAAAATAAGCTGATAATTATAACAGCAGCAAAAACAAAATAGTTCTTTCTCATAATACCTCCTTTTTTTTGTAATAGCATAACGCCTCAAATCAGCGGCGCGGCTTTTTGCGTCCGCTGAATTTGACTTGTTATGTGGCCTTTTCAATATGCCGTTTTCCTTTGTAATAATTTCCTTATGAAATGTTTTTCAAAAAGTGCAACATTGATCCGGTATTGTTTAATTTTTCTGGACCATTGAAACTTATGCATAGGATAATTAATCATAACTCCAATCAATCTTCATAAATGTCAAAATCAGGATAATGTTTTTTGGCACAATCCTGGCAAATACTGTGGCTAAATTTGACTTCAGAATGTTCATGGATATAAGATTCAATCTGATTCCAATATCCTTTGTCATCCCTAATTTTTTTGCAATGGGAACAGATAGGTAAAAGCCCGGTCAATTGTTTAACATTGGCAAGAGCACGTTGCAGATCTATAACCAATTGGTTTCTTTCTTCTTCTACCCGTTTACGCTCGGTGATGTCGTGGATAATCGAAAAAAGTAGTGTTTGATGTTGAATTGTTATCGGTGCTGAATGAACCTCTACGTCACGAACCAGTCCATCTGCCAGCAAATGCCGGAACTCGAAGATGTTGACCTGCTTGTTGAATGCACCGCCTATTTTTTCCATAATTTCTGCCGGTGATAAAAGATTTAATTGCTGGATTTTCATCTGAATCATATTTTCCATAGGGTATCCGTAATATTGAGCGGCGGCTTGATTGACTTCAACAATCTGGCCTGTGTGGGGGTCAATAAGCAACATTACAGCGCTGTGATCCTTGAACATTCCCCGGAACATAGCTTCACTTTCGATCAGAGCCTTTTCCGCCTGTTTGCTCTCAGTAATGTCCATAATGGCGCCGACAAGTCCGGTGATGGCGCCTGAAGTATTCGTCAGTGTGGCTTTGTGAAAAACGACATCTCGCAACTCACCATATGCATTTTTTACCTCAGATTCATAAATCTGTGTGGATATCTTTTTAAACAATTCTGAATCTTTAGCATGGTAGATCCTGGCCAGTTCAGGTGGATTGATATCAAATACCGAACAGCCAATCAATTCTGATTTCGGTCTGTCAAAAAAGGTTTCAAATGCTTTATTAAAGCCTTTATACCGCCCTTCAACGTCTTTGTAAAAAACAGGTAATGGCATTGATTCCAAAAGGATTTTGAGGAATTGTTCACTTTCCTTCAGCGCTATTTCAGCCTGCTTTCGTTCAGTGATGTCTTGGTCAGCCCCCACCATACGAACAGGACTACCTGTATCCTGATCATATTCCACTTCCCCGGAGGCTTTGATGTATCTTATTTCTTTGTTATCCACCCTAATGATTCTGTGTTCAATATCGTAGATTTTTCCGTGTTCTTTTGCATCAGTGAAAGCTTTTTCAATATGGGGTGCATCTTCCGGGTGTTCAATTTCAATCAATTTGGATGAATCTAACTCATTGCCAGAGACACCATGAATTGTTTGCCACTGCTCTGAAAAGTAACATGTATCATGTACTATATCCCATTCCCATGACCCGAGGTTTGCAAGTACTTGTGCCTCTTACAATAATTTAGACTTTTGAGCGAGAGCCTTTTCGGCCCGTTTGCGCTCGGTAACGTCATGGGCAATTTCAACCACGGCAACCACGTTTCCTTCTGTATCGAGTACTGGTTCACCGCGCTCTTCCCAAAAACGGCCATCGGGAGTGTGCATTATGGTATGTTCTGACTTTTTCGTCTGGAAGGCTTTTATGGTCGGGCACTGATTGCAGGGTTTGTTCGGGTCTGCCCAAAAAAAATGGCAGGTTCGGCCCACCATCTCTTCCGGCAATTTGTTTACAGAAGCTGCGGCGGCCTTGTTCGTCCACAGGATGTTCAAATCTTTATCCACCAGAGCAATGTTGGTGGTAATGCCATTCAAGATGGCGCTCTTCTGAATTTTGCTCTCCAGTAACGCAGCCTCTGTCCGTTTGCGTTGGGTTATGTCGTAATGTTGAAGTACTACATATTCCAAATTGCCTTCTCTATTCAGCACTGGATATCCGAAGACCTCAAGAAATACTTTCCCTGTTTTGGAGGTGGGCGTTTTTGTTGATTCAGAAGCCAAACCAATATCAAAATTAAATTCCCAGTTTTTAGTCTTCTTTTCATTGAATATATCTCTCAACAACGGAATAATCCCGCTATAGATAGCGGCTTGATCGTTAAATACATTATAACCTGAATTTAGTATTGTATTCTTTTCGACACCAAACATTTTACAGAACGCTTGATTAACCCTAACAATAGTTCCTTCTGGGTTATAAAAGCATGTGCTTGTCGTTGATTGTTCAAATATTTGTGAAAATAAGAATTCGCTTGCCCGTAATGTTGTCTCCGCCTTCTTGCTAACTGATTCTGCTTTTTCTAATTCCTGAATCATTTGTTCTAATTCTTCGTAGGTAGGTTTTTGAGCCATATAAAATTCCCTTTACTGTTAAAATGGACTTGAGCTTTGAAACAGAACGCTTGCTACACACCAGCAAATCATAAAGTCAGTATAGTGCTTTTGATATTCCGGTCAATTTAATCAAAATAACAGTAATACGGCTACCAACTTAAGCCGGGACACCCCGCAGAATAAGGCTTTTAGAAGAGGCCCTATTGGTGCTGGAAGACGTTCATGAATCGGTTCAAACTGTCCCGCTTTATGGCGGTAGCCCATTAATGCATATTGTGGTGCAAGAAAAATAAATTATCAGAAATGATATTACACTTTATAGGCAAGTGAAAAATGAAATTATTTAAAGCCTCCCATTCAAGTTAATTGGAGATAAACCTGAATCTAAAACCTCAACCATTCTTGCATTATCTTTAAGAATTCATGATATCAAAGATTCATCAGGTATCCTTGATCTTTTTCATGGTGACCTCATGCCACAGAACGTTTAGGATATGCGGAAAACCGGCCTGAAAACAACAATGTTCTCTTTACAACAGGTTGCCAGTTAACATCAGATCCAGTTATATTAAAAAACCAGGTTTTTCAGCATCATCCGCTGGTTGGACGAACACAGGTTCTATATATATGGGGTTTTCTGAAAACCATGCAATCTTCCGAAATGGATTCAATCTCATTGTCTCCATATTTTACCCCTCCCCCAAAAAAATCTGGCAAAAAATGAGGTTTTACATCTAAATTTAACCTGGCAGCATAAAAGAATTTAGTCAGAGCCTGAAACAGACAATACGGGTTTTGTTTGTTAGACAAACCTCTCCACTCGATTTTATGAGTATTAACCGGTTGTATCATGCGGCCAGTCTCCAGACTGAAGATTGGCCGCGGCGGCAGACAAAGACCGTTCTCAACTGAGATCCGCAACAGGGACACCGCAGGGTCTCAAGATCAGGGAACATCTTTTTCAATAACTGATGTGCTGACGGCACCTCTGCAACAGGTTCACAGGCAGGTTGCCCAAGCTGCTCCCGTGCCAGATTCAACCTTGATATGCAATTGGGATGAAAAAGACCATAAGAGCGTACAAGATGGCTCCCCTTTGCAGGAACATGGCTCAGAAAGCGGTCAAGAAAGGTCTGCCCATCTACGGTGAAAGAGCTCTCAGCATGTTTTTCCGGGTGGACATAGCCAATCCGGACGCTCTGTCCATCATAGCTGATAATCCTTTTTTCAGATATGCAGCCACGACGAATATAGCGGCCAACATATTTGAATACACCATTTGCATGTTCATAAGAGGGTTCAATATCTGCATGCCATTTTAACCGCCCCAATCTGTTCAGAAGATTCAGACAGTGCTGGATGCTCATACCAGCAGGAGGATAGAGCTTTTCTTCATCAGCTTTCTCTTTACCATCTGGCCTCACATGGTTAAACCCCTCTCTCAGATATGCCAGAAATTTCCCTCTGAACTTTGCTGCCAGAACTCTGGTTGGAATCAGAAAACTCTTTTTAGCACTGACCCAGAGGTTATCATCTGTCAAACCACCTGCTGTCACAATATAGTGGATATGGCAGTGCTCCCTCATCTCATCGTCCCAGCTCTGAAACACCGCTATTGCACCTGGCAAACCTCCAAGCCATTTGATATCAAGCAAAAGTTCCTGCAAGGAGTGCCAGGATGCCCGCATCATCAGGTTCACAAATACTTTGCGGTTCACTCTCCATAACGGGTGCAGGTCGTGGCTCATTGTAAAAACAATATGGAAATAGCGGCAATCAAGTGACTGCCGTCTGCGACGTTCAAGCCAGAGTTCAGTCTCAATTGAGCCACATTGCGGGCAGCTTCTGTGTTTGCATGAATTGTACAGCAGAACATGATAGTCAC
>JADGBC010000136.1 GCA_015231705.1 Desulfamplus sp.
CAAGGCTATGATTTTCCAGGCAATGTACGCGAGCTTGTCAACATAATCAAACAGGCCATTGTTATGTGTGACAGACGATCTTTGGATGACTATCTGGTAAGTGCGTTGAGCAGAAACTCTAATTCCTGTAATGCGTCCGGTAGTGTTCTTGCTGCTGTCGATCATACTGTTGTTTCTAAAGTTGGCATAACAGAACGAATGGCAAAAGGTGGCACAGAGATTTTTCACAAAGAAGATGGCACAAAGATTGTTAACGAGGAAAATAGCACAAAAGTTGCTGACAAAAAGGATGTCACAACTCTGGCTGACAAGGTGTTTTCTGTAGAAAATGAACTGCTTTTGAATGCGGCATCAAGATGTCGTACAACAAGAGAGGCTGCCGCTTTTCTTGGTATCAGTCAGCCCTCGGTGGTAAGAAAATTTAAACAGCACGGCATTAGCATCTCAAAAAAGTGATTTTGATTCTATGTTGAATCAAAAAAACAACTTCCCCCCATATCTCCTCTATTTCAAACAATATCTAATCAATAAAATCCATTCTGATCCATTAACAAATCATAATTCATAGTTAAAAAACACCCTGACAAATTCAGAAATAGCGGTAAATATAAAATTATTTAATCTGATTAAATCAGCTTGTTGATCTATAAATAAATCAACAAGCAATTTAAATACTTCACTCTACAACTATCAATAAGAATAATATGCTTCAATTTAAGATAGTTAAGCAATTATTTCAATAACTGGTACACAAGTTGCTAAACAAAATACCGAGATTGAATTATATTCGAACTTACAAGTGTGACCTTATCGATGCAATCTAAAACTCCATAGGATTTATCAATGAAAAATAAAGCGTGGAAACCTTGGGCTTTGTTATCGCCATCTTTAACAGCAGTCTTTCTCCTTCTTGTGGTTCCAGTCTGTTTTGTGGTTGTTTACAGTTTCTGGCTCAGAAGCCCGACTGGACAGGACATTCCAGCTTTTCAGCTTGGCAATTACGCGAAGTTTTTTGAAGATTTTTTTTACCCCTCAATCCTCTTGAATACTCTTAGGGTGGCTATTGAAACAGTCTTTTTATGCCTGGTACTTGGCTACATACCCGCATATTTTTTTTACAAAACCGAATCCAGATTCAAACCCTTTCTCATGATTCTTGTTATGCTGCCTTTCTGGATCAGCTTTATAATAAGGACCTTGAGCTGGATTAACATTCTTGGTGACTCAGGTTTGATCAACCATCTTTTGATAAAATTCAATGTGATCAACTCCCCTCTACCCATGCTCTATAATGAGGGGGCAGTTATAATGGGTCTTTTACAATACCTTCTTCCATTCATGATCTTAAATATTTATGTAAGTCTTGACGGTATTGATAAAAGCCTTGCTGAGGCGGCAAAGAGCCTTGGCTGTACTGAATGGCAGGCATTCAGGGAGGTGACTCTTCCTTTGAGTCTGCCGGGCGTCAGTGCAGGATCTCTTCTGGTTTTTGTATTGACCTGCGGCACATATCTTCCCCCGATGATTCTTGGTGGTCCTGGAAATGAGATGATCGCAAATCTCATCTTCAAACGGGTTGTAGGCACACTTGATTGGCCGTTCGGTTCGGCTATCAGCACCATTTTGATGCTGCTTCTGATGATCATTGTCTATACCTACAACCGGTATATGGGGATAAACCAGATATTTAAAACATTGAGCAGCAAATAGTAAAAGAAAAATTGAATCTCAACAACCGCTACCCCAAAAGAGCTGCGGTATCCATGGAGTATTTTATGAAAAGATGGATTACAGGATGGTCATTGATAAAACTCTTTACGCTTCTTGTGTATGTCTGGATGTTTACCCCGATAATTGCTGTTGTACTTCTGGCATTCAATCCACAGCAGTTTGGATCATTTCCAATGGAGGGGGTAAGCTTCAAGTGGTTTGTCAAACTTTCCCACAATTCAACAATCCTGGATGCTTTTAAGAACTCTATGGTTCTTGGATCAATAACCGCAGTATTATCCACAGCTATCGGTGTTCCTGCTGCCATGGCCTTTATCCGATATGATTTTCGGGGCAAGGAGTTTTTGAACACTTTGCTGATCGCACCTATCATGGTTCCAGAAGTTGTACTTGGGGTGGCTCTTCTTCTCTTCATAAGATGGCTGCAACAACCCAAGAGTTTCGCACTTTTGCTTATCGGCCATGTGGTACTGACACTTCCCTATGTTCTTTTGATTGTTCAGGCAAGGCTTGTTGGAATAAAGCGTGAATATGAGGAGGCCGCTTTATCCCTGGGTGCCAATCCGTTTCAGACATTTGTGGAGATTACTCTGCCACTGCTTGCACCAGCTATTTTTGCTGGAATGCTCTTTGCCTTTACCATCTCCTTTGATGATGTAACTGCGACTCTTTTTTGGGCAACGGCAAAGAGCCAGACCGTGCCTGTAAAAATATTCGGGATGTTGAGAAACTCCATCAGTCCTGAAATCAATGCCCTTGGTGCCGTGATGATTGTCCTTACCGTATCAATGCCGCTTCTTGCAGGATATCTGTCACGAAAGTTTGCAGGGAAAAAAACAGGAAAAGATTAGACAACAACAGGTATTTTTACGAGCACATCAACTTTAATCTGCTATATTATTGAGGATAAAAAAATGAAAAACGATCTGGAAAAACGGCTGGACGATGTTGTGGAAAACTATAAAGAGGGGAATATTTCAAGACGTGATTTTGTAAAGTTTCTTGGTATTTCAGGAGCAGCAATAGGGTTGGTTGGCGGCCCTCTTGGTCTTGTACACAAAGCTCTGGCAGCTAAATCTATCACATGCCACTCCTGGGGAGGTTCAACATCTGAGGCACTAAGAAAGTTTGCGTTTGACCCTTTTACCAAAGAGACAGGAATTGAGGTTGTTGATGCAGCCTTCACAGGCATGGATGCTTTTTTAACCCAGGTAAAGGCATCTTATCCACCAGGAGGCGAGTTTAATATTGCTCATCTGAGTGCGGTCTATGATTATGCCAGATATACAGATCTGGGATTTGGTGTTGTTCTCGATGAGAGCAAGATCCCCAATCTTGGCAATGTAATGGTAAAGATGACCGAGACATTGAGAGCAATCACAAAAGGCACTCTTTCTGCAGTCCCGTACGACCTTGGACAGACCGGTATTGCATATAATACAAATAAAATTCCCAAGGAAAAGGCAGAAGAGATGGGGGTATCGCTTCTATTTGACAAGAGTTTGAAGGGAAAACTTGGGTCATGGAGTGGCGATTTTAGAACAAACATGTGGTATGCAGCACTTCATACCGGCCAAAGCCCCAATGATATCAAGGATATTGATGCTGTATGGAATGCCTTGAAAGAGCAGCAGGCTCTGATTAAAAAATACTGGGCATCAGGCTCCGAGCTGATGAGCCTTTTGGCAAACGGAGATATTGATGCCACAGTTGCATGGTCAGGAAGAGTTGCGGCACTCCAGAAAGAGGGCCATCCAATTGGATATCTTGCACCGGAGGGTACCTACTCCTGGATGGAATATATGTATGTTCTCAAGGGCACAGACCTTGATGTTGCACAGAAGTTGTTAAACTTCATGCTTGAACCAAGTGCTGCAATTGCCGTTGCAAAAGGTCAGAGTTACCCCTCAAGTCTTGATCCTACAAAAGTGCCCATGCCCGATGAGATCAAACAACTTCCTGCATTTGATCCAACAGGAAAACTTGATGGATATCTGTTTGCAGATCCTGTTTACTGGAATTCTCATCAACTTGAATGGACAGAAAAATGGGACAGGATTATGGCCGGCAAGTAGAGTAACCATTTATAAACAAGTATCAGCGAGGGCATTCCATTTGTGGATGTCCTCTACCGGAAAGTTGGGGAGAAGATGGTTTTGAAACAGGAAAAAAACCCTGCATTCGTAAAATTCAAGGGGATTGAAAAGCGGTTTGGGAAAATCCTCGCTGTTAAAAAGATGGATCTTGAAATTCCAGAAGGTTCGTTGGTCACCCTTCTGGGTCCGTCAGGGTGTGGCAAGACAACTCTGTTGAGAATGCTTGCGGGTCTGGAAGAGCCAACCAGCGGAGATATATATATAAATGGAAAAAGGGTCAATGATACACCGATCCACAAGCGAAATCTGGGAATTATATTCCAAAATTATGCCCTGTTTCCCCATAAAACCATCTTTGAGAACGTGGCATTCGGGCTTAAATACAGAAATGTCCCAAAATCTGCCATAAAAGATAAGGTGGAAAAGGCATTGGAAACAGTACGGCTTCCTGGCGTTGGCAACAGAATGCCCTCTCAATTATCAGGTGGTCAGCAGCAGAGAATAGCCCTTGCAAGAGCAATTGTTATTGAACCTGATGTTCTGCTGATGGATGAACCGCTCTCTGCTCTTGATGAGAATTTAAGGGAGGATATGAGAAGAGAGATAGATAATCTTCAGCAGGAACTTGGAGTTACTACTATTTTTGTCACTCATGATCAGAGAGAGGCTCTCTCCATGTCTGATAAGGTTGTGGTGATGAAAGATGGTTTTGTCCAGCAGGAGGGGGAACCAGAAGAGGTTTACAATAATTCGGCCAACCACTTTGTCGCCGATTTTCTGGGCCATTCCAATTTTTTGAACTGTACTGTGGCGGAAAAATCCGACCAGTTCCTGAGAGTCACCCTTGAAGACGACACGGCCTTGTTTGCTGTTCCGTCAGGAGAATTTAAGAGCAACGACAAGGCAGAGATTGTAATACGTGCACAGAAATTTAAACTGGGTTATCAGGCAGATTATGTTGAAGAGCAGGATATGAATGCCTTTTTTGGAAAAATTGTGGATCGCAGCTACATGGGCGGAGAGGTCAGCTATTTTGTGGAACTTAAGAGTAAGCAGGTTCTTCATGCAATAAATTTTGTCAAACGCACCCCCTACAGAAGAGGTGATGAGGTGTTTATGAAAGTTGCATATGCTAACTGTAGGCTCTTAAAAATAGATGAAAAAAGATAAGAAGGGCTTCATGGTGGATTTCAAAGATTTTTCAGACAATAAAATAGTCAGGAAAAGTTTTAGCTGGATTAAGAAAAATCTTGATCCTTCAAGGAGCTATATCATTTTTGAAAATGATTTGAACAAGCAGGCAGAGTCTATCTTTTCTGATTCTCTCATCGCATATCAATACCTGAAAAAAGAGAACTGCTCCTGGCAAAAGGTCTATGATAGCGATTGTTTAAAAGAGTATCTGGTAATACAGATTGATCCTGAATATGAAGATCAGACATTGGGAAAGGTTATGGGATACGGCTTTCCAAACGATACTGTATATTATTTATACAAAGCAGAAGAGAAGTTATAAGCAGAGACTGTAATGATGGGTTTCGCTGAAAGAGTTTTATATGAAAGTCTCTGTAAATAGCCGTGCTTATTGACTTTCATTGTTCGTTGTGGCCGAGAGCAAAGACTTCGCTCCGGCCGTGCAAAGTTATTGAAAATGAAATTTTTGTCTAAAGGAAGATAGTAATGGAAAGGAATGGTCGTTCGCTCAACATAGAGTTCAAACATTCGGGTGAGACAAGAGATGTCTCTCTTGTCGCCCTGACAGATGCTGTAGCTGGTTTTCTGGATATCTATGGGACGATAGGGCTTGCAGGAAAGCAATTTTGCAGCATGGCAGGTGATGGTAATGGCTCTGAGAAGCTTTCAAATATTTTGAGAGAGACGGGATTTACTGATGATCCGGAAGGATTTTTTACCCAGATTTTATCTAATATCGTAGATGGCCAGATGAAAAAGGTGACAATAAATAATATCGAGATTCCTCACCTTCTGCTGATGGCAATACTTGAGCAGGTAATTCCCGGAAACGGATATATCTCTATTAAAGATACCTGCCAGCTTGAAAAAAACACACATTTGTCAGTGCCTGAAAAACAGAGAGATCAGATTCAGCAGGTGATTGAAAAATATCCTGTAAGATTGTCCCGTCACACCATACGCCAGATGCTGGTTGCAAAGGATGTGGCTTATCAATATATGCCGTTTGTTGAAGAGCTCGACTCCATCGGCCACACCAATACCTGGATCGGCCAGTTTCATGACGGTCTTTTAGAGCAGATGTACCAGAACCGTGTTATTTTTCTTTTAAATATGGCTTGCCCTGTCTACTGTCGTTTCTGCTTCAGAAAGCATAAGGATTCAAGAAATGAGAAAAATCCTACTGTAGAGGATGTTGAACGGGCGGTTCAGCATGTTAAGGATTCTCCCTCCATAAAAGAGATTGTTGTTACCGGCGGTGACCCTTTCATGAATAGGGCAAATATGGCAGCAACCATTGATGGAATCATGAAGGTTGATCATGTTCAGACTATCCGTCTTGCCACACGCTCCATAGCTTATTATCCTGATCTTTTTCTTCAAAATGAATCCGCATATCTGAAATATCTAAAACAGAAGAGCCTTGAGCTTCAGCAGAACGGAAAACGGATGGAGATTGCTACCCACTTTATCCATCCGGATGAGATCTCACCTGAGAGCCTTGAAATTATCTCCGATCTTGTAAAAAACGGGATTGCTGTCTATATCCAGACTCCTTTTTTAAGTGACTGCAATGACAAAGGGCCTGAACTTGTAAGGCTTTTCAGTCTGTTGAGAGGTGCTGGAGCCGAACTTCATTATATCTATATTCCATGCAGCCCGATTCATGGAAACAGCATATACTGGAGTTCTCTTTCAGAAGGGATATCTATTGCCCGTTATCTTCGTGCTCATCTGTCTGACAGGGTCATCCCAAGAATTTGTACAGCAACCCCGATAGGAAAAATGGACTGGTACACAAGCGGCTGGGCAGTTGAGAAGGTAAAAGAAAATGATAACTTTATATGGATAAGAACTCCTTATACACCCTCTTACTTCAAGGCATTTGCTCCGCTTGCAAACGAACTTTCCAACATTCGGGTTAATGCCGAAGGAACCATTGATATTCAGTATATGGCAAAGATTGGAGATGAATCTTTTCTGCATGGTCCAAGACCTGCAAGGTTGGTCAATGAGAAAAATAGATCTATCACTGAAAATAATGCAGTTTCATTAGACGAAAAAAATGTGGCTTCAACCGATGATATAGAGATTCTTAGATCTTTGTTGGTAACTCAAAGGCAAAACAGCCAATCAATTGTGGAGACAGGCCTTGAAAACCTTATCCGGCTCCATGAGACTCGTGTTGAAATAGATGTCAGAGCCTCTGAAGATGAACTTTATTACATAAAATCAGATGATAGAATAACCGATGTCATAATATCGGCAACATCCTCAATACCAACGACATCAACAACAGCACCCGTAGATACCATTGACTCTCTTTCTTACATCAGACCCCTTATAAGAAAATTGCAGGATATTCCTCATGTCAATGCTGTACGTTTAGTCAGCATGAAGTTAAGCTACAACCCTGAAGCCTATACAAGGGGGGTGATCAATACTCTTGGGGACTTGAATGCATTGAGCGTGGTAAATCCCTTACGGATAGAGATCGAGACATGGTTTGCTCTGGCAGATGAGATAACCGATCTGCATGCAAGAGTTGTAAGAAGGCTCAACAACAGAGGCGTTACAGTCTATTGCAACACTGCTCTTCTTGGAGGTGTCAATGATTGTGATGAAAAGATACATGCACTTGCATATTCTGCAAGAAAAGCAGGCATAGAGTTTCATCACCTTTATGTAGCAGGGCTTCCCATTCAGCATAAGTGGAATATTGAACATCCGGTGGACTCCTATGATGTTGTTGATATCGCCACAAAGGTAAGGCGTGAGGGGTCGGGAAGAGAGATTCCAAGATATATAGTTGCCACGCCGCTTGGCGAAGTGGATTATGGTTTGACATCATCTTTTGTCCATGACAATGGAGATCTCAAGATAAAACTTGGCTGTTATGATCTGGCATATTATAAAGCACTGGATAGAGATTTTGTACTGCCGGAAGGCGTCTCTATGGATGATGGACACCCTGTAATCACACTTAAAGGATTTATAAAAACAGCCGGTTTCCCGATTTCATAACATTTATGGCCTTTTTTTTGGGGACTAACTTTGATGCCTCTGTAAAAAGTCAAAATAGCCAAAATTGCTATTAATGATTTCAGCATGTTACAGCCGAAAAAATGCTGAAATCGGACTTTTTACGAGACCATCAACTTTAATCATACAAATCAGAATGCATTTTCATGGTAAAGATAAAAATGATGAGATTTCCCTATATCGCATACAGCAACAAAGTGGCTATTGAGCCCATTTTCAAAAATTTGACAGGAGAGCCTTTGATTCTGGACATGTCGGTTAACTCCAATATATTTACGGATTCCGGTGTTGATGTCCGTGATCAGAAGAGCTTGCAAAAACTTCTGGATGATATGATGCATGACAGATATACGTGGGGAGTTTCATCATATCTTGAAAACAGGGAAATTCTTCTTTCACAGTGCCCGCAGATGGTTGAAGAGAAGCGGTTTTATCATCTGGGTCTTGATATTATAGTGCCACTTGGAACTCCTTTGCATGCCCCGTTGGATGCCAAAGTAAAAGAGAGCGGCTATGAAGATGGTGAAGGAAATTACGGATCTTACGTGCTGTTAATGCATGAAAGTCCATATTTTGAAACATTCTACAGTTTTTACGGGCATCTTAAAAGCGATAGCCTTCCAGGTGCAGGTACAGATTTTAAGGCTGGGCAGATCTTCTCGCATATCGGAGATTTTCACGAAAACGGCAACTGGTTTTACCACACCCATCTTCAGGTAATCACTGAAAAAGGGCTTGAACAGGGATATATCTCAAAGGGGTATTGTGCTTCAAAGGATCTTGAATGTATGGATACTCTCTGCCCCTCTCCTTTGCCGCTTTTTAGGATTTGAACTCTGCGAAGCAAAAGTTGAAGCCACAATAGAAAAGGTTTCTAACTTATCTTTTCAATATTGTTTATGTGAAAGTCTCTTGAGTTGGCTGTAGTTATAGGACTTTCATTTTTCGTTGTGCCCATCAGGGCATGGCCGTTATTTGATTCGGTAATGTTAACAGGGTATGCTTCAAGCCTCTGTCATAACTTTCTGTGGAGTCGGACAGAATTTCAATAATGACAACCGGGTTCAACAGGGAGTCCAGTTCATCTTCCAGAAATTCAATCTTGTCACAAGCCACTACAATATCAGGGTAGATGTACTTTTCTATGGTGGCAATCTTCACCCGCATATCGCTTGAAAATACCTCGCATTGTGTTGACTGCAACTGATTCCACAAGATACTTGAAGTGTTGGAGCTGATCCGGTTATGATTTCTCCTTGCT
>JADGBC010000137.1 GCA_015231705.1 Desulfamplus sp.
ATGATTTGAATGCTTTTTTGCTGGCTCCGCAAACAGGACATTTCCAGTCATCAGGCAGATCATTAAATTGAGTATTTTTTGGAATCTTACCTTTTCTGTCTCCTTTATCAGGGTTGTAAATATATCCGCAGCTTGCGGTCTGACATTGATACATCTCTTTAGGTTCTGCCATGTTGTTACTCCTTATATTTAATGTGTAACACGTAAGAAATTATCTGCCTTGAACAGCGATTCTTTCAAAACCAGATATAAATTGCCTCTTTTTGGATCATAATTCTATTTGATGTAGATATACAATGTGCATACAAACATGTAAACAGATAATCCTACAAACTACTGATATGATTCCGTTAACTATAATGATATGTCAATCAGCAGCACCCGCCGGAAGCACTGCCACATGATGCATGCTCTTTTCCTTTTATCCAGACCTGGATAATGTAGGAAGCTCAGCCAACTCCCGGATTTACCTCTATGGCATTGACCGGACAATTGTTTACACAGGCTCCACACTCCATGCAGCCGTCAAGATCTACAATCACGGCCTTGCCATCGTTCATTTCAAAAACCTGGTGAGGACAGACAACTGTACATAAACTGCACCCAACACATTTGTCTTTATTAAAGACCAGGGTTGAGACATCTTCTAAATATCTTATGTTTTTCATTTGTTTTTCCTGTTTCAACCTAACCCTCAGCTTGAGGATTCTGGGCAAGTCAACCCGGGCTTTTACAAACCCCGTTTGAATCAAGGAGTCAGCCACAGATAGTTGAGATAAGTTATTATTGGTTTTAAAAGGCAGAATATATCCATAAAACAAGAGAAAGTGCTACGGCTCCTGCCTGAATAGGAATAAATTGTTTCATCTCCTTTTCCACACCTGACGGAGATGTAAACGGAGTTGATCCTGTAAAGTTCATTGCAAGAAATGAGCTTATTGATGTGCCAAAAAGAAATAGTGCTATCATGGCTGAGATACCTAAAGATGAGGCAGAGGATAGAAACATTGCACAAAGTGCAAACAGAGAGCCACTTATCATACCTTTTGCCGCAAACTCCTTAAAGGGAAGAAGTGGCAGAAAAGCAGGCGTCACAACAGCACCTGACAGCAGCCCTGTTAAAAGAAAGACAATGGAGATCCACCCTCTTTCGCCGGCACTTTTCAATGAAAAGATCCCGGGGCCTATGCCGGATATCACAAGAAGAGCCACCGCTGTAATCAAAACGTATTTCAGTGCAATATTTAACTCAACCGGTGTCAGGATAAGGCGTTCTGCAAACGTAAATGTGACTTGCCTCATATCAGGGTCAGCCTTTTTTCCATTTTCTAAAAACGCCTGGATATCTTGCGCCCTGACAGGCCCATATATAACGCTGAAACCGCTCATTTTTTTGACATCCCTTGCACTTATGCCTGTGGCACTGAGTTGAGGAAGTATAATACGCCGATGTTTTACAACCTTATCTAAACCTGATGACTCAACTCTTCTGACAAGCTCTCTTGTGGAAAAGGTGCCTTTTCCGGCAGCACACCACACATTGACACCAACTGTATCAAGAACAAGAATCCATACATTCAGTTTTTTAAGATTTTTTCTCAGAATGTCAAACGTAAGTTTAAAGTTTGCCGTTACCAGAACTTCTGAATTTTCATCCGGCTCTCCTGCGGCATACAGACCCGGGATTACCCTGTAGTTGTTTCGGGTAATGCCAGCCCTTGCCCCTACAGTTGCAAGCATGTCCTTTAACATCATCTCTGTTTTAACTACAGGTATCTGTCCCGCATCTGTATCCATAAATCTATTCACAAAATGGGAAAGAACATATCCTGGCTTTGCATATTTCTCAAAAGAATCATCTTTTTCATTTATGGGTTTTAACGAGCCTGAATCACTGATACAGGCCTGTGAAACACCATTCATTGATGGAAGAATCGTAACACCCTCTGATTTCATACCTGACGGCTTAAGCTCTTCGGGGTTGATCGTGGTTGATTTCACCTTTTTTTCATCATATTCCTGAAACATCTTCTTTTATCCTCTCAAGCAGTTCTTTGTTAATACAGTAACAGTTTTTTGGGCCGTCCACCTCGCCAGATACAATACCACTTTCTTTAAGCAGCTTCAGATGCTGGCTTATGGTTGACTGGGAATATGGAAAGATTTCAACAATCTGGCCACAGATACATCTATCCATCTCTCTTAGGTATCTTACAATCTTTATTCTTGTAGGGTGACCAAGAGCTTTGAAAATTTTTGCAAGCTGTGTATCGTCCATTTTTTATACCTTATTAAACTTTTGACATCTGGGCATGAATCATTACCCCCCTCTTGTTGCACGGTTTTTGCTGTTCACATAACAACATCATAGAACAGGAGTGTGACTGCACTATTTTTCAAAACCTTCTGTAAAACAAGCTATCGTTAACCTGTAAAACAAGCTATAGCCCATCGGCAATAAACGATAGGTCATGGTAACTTAAAAGTCAAGGAATTACTTGTCCGTAAAAATCCATTATATTAATGATAACTTTCCATTGTCTATTTTGCTTGACATATTTAAAAGCATCTATTACTAATTTTATTCACAAGACTACTTATCCCCTCCGTCTGGAGCATCTGCTCTTATTTCAAAACATTATTTAAGGAGATCATTGCCATGAACTGTTCACGCATACGGTTAAACAATTTTGTTTCCATGCTGATAATTTTCAGTTTCAGCCTGGTAGTTTACATGATCAACCCTGTTCATTCTGAAGAGAATCTTACAGACTTCAATGCAGATGTGAAAAAATGGGCAGAAGAGTGCCGAAAGGAGATTCTTGATCAATTCGACAAGTTAATCTCTTCAGGAAAATTAAAACCCACGCAGCTGTTTGACACATTCTATATTCCCATACCAGATACTTACCCACAAAAATATCATACACAGTACGATACTGTCTTTGATCAGGAAATTCAGTCTATTATCGACAGATATCTGATAAAAGACAAACGCCTTCTTTTCGTCATTGCGGTGGACAAAAACGGGTATCTCCCCACCCACAACACCATTTTTTCCAGACCCCTTACCGGAGAGCGAGATATTGATTCCATAAATAATCGGACAAAAAGGCTTTTCAATGACAGAACAGGCCTGGCTGCTGCACGAAATGAAACACCGTACCTTCTTCAAAAATACAGCAGAGATACTGGCGAATCTCTTTACGATTTTTCTGTACCCATTATTTTTCAGAATCAGCACTGGGGAGCAGTTCGCATAGGTTTCCAGGAGTAGCAAAATATATTGCCGGAAGTATTACAATAGGTTGCCGATCGTAATACAATTATAGTTTCTTATGTGAAAGTCTCTTTAAATTGGGTGTGATTATATGACTTTCATTTTTCATTGTGCCCATAAGGGCATGGCCGTTATCGCAAATAATTTTTACTGAACACTCAGGAGGATCTAAAGGTATGGATTTTATCACTAAAAAAATAGGTTTTAAAGTTGCGGTCATTGTTAATGTTGGCCTTTTTATAGTCATGTCATTGGGAACTTATGTTCTAATCTCAAGGCAAAACAGTACTCTGGAGGAGCAGTTGATTGAACGGGGAAAAATCGAATCCATTGTCGGTGCAAAAATGATCAGCCAGGTATTGGAAGAGGCTGTCGACAATGGAGTTTTTCAGGTTCAGGATGTCTTTGATCAGCAGTATGTTGAAATACCGGGATTTGACCCACCCAAATACCATACTAAATATGATGCATATTTAGATAAGGCTATACTTGCTCTTCAGGATGAATTTTTGACTGATGAGAGTGTAATATTTGCCGTTGCGGTTGACATCAATGGCTATCTTCCCACCCATAATACCCGTTTTAATCAGCCTCCGACCGGAGATAAGGAAAAAGATCTTAAACTCAACCGAACAAAACGAATTTTTAATGACGAAACAGGTATCAAGGCTGCCAAGAATACTCAAAAGGGTTTTATGCAGAAATACAGCAGGGACACAGGAGAAGAGTTTTATGATTTTTCATCACCGGTTTATGTGAAAGGGAAGCAGTGGGGAGGATTTCGCATTGGGTTTTCACTGGATAAAATAAATGCGGCCAAAAAAGCACAAATTCAATCCATCATTATTCTTATGGGCATTCTTGGTCTTATTTCCATTATATCAATTATAATAATGGTCAATATAGCCCTGCAACCGCTTAAAGAGCTTACCCTTGTTGCCTCTGAACTTGCTGATGGCAAAAGACTTGATCAGCCAATTATTCCAACCACAAAGGATGAAATAGGCCAACTTGCAGAGGTGCTTGAAAGGCTGCGTATAAGTATTGAGAGGGCTTTCAAGAAACTACAGCAAAAAAGATAATCATAGCAACAAAAGCATCCCTCAGTTACCAACAAACACTCTTTTTTATAGCCATATCAACATTTTCCGGGGATTAGTTCAAAAAAGAGTGTCAACCAATGAATCAAGGATGCTGCTTCTTGGCATGCTTCATTTGCCGGTTTACATTTTCTTTAGGCTCATCCTTAATTTTTAGGTGTTTTTTCTCAAAAAAGTGTAAAGTACTTTTGAGGTGATATGAAGGATGCCTGATTCTTTTTGAAAAAACACTATTTTTGCTGACCGACACTCGTACCTGCAAACATAATGACTCCAACTGTCATAAGGGCTGTTCCACAGGGAAAGATAGAATCAAGGGAAAAATAGTCCATCGCAACGCCAGCCCCCATGGAGCCTGCCATCATCCCAAGACTGTGGGCTACTGTGATAATTGCCATAACAGAGCCCATTGCACAATGCTCTTTTCCCTTTATAAGGGTCAGAGCCATAAGTGGCGGCATGGAGATTCCTCCACCTATACCAAAAATAGCAACAGAAAGCATAAGATGCGGATAGGAATTTGACTTAAAGATCATGAACATCGAAAGTGCACATATGACTCCCCCCGCAATGACCATGATACGCCGGTTTATCCTGTCTGCAAGATAACCCATTGGCAATTGAAGAAGTCCGCTGACAAATACTCCGATGGTCACAAGAACTCCTACTGCTGAACCGGAAAGGGCAGGCAGCCTGTTTTGAGCAAATATCGGCATAAAGCACCATATAATTCCAATGCATCCTGTATATCCAAACCGGTAGATAAAAAGCCCCATAAGTTGCATATCTTTGATAAGAAGGGACCAGGGAATAGAAGAGGTATCCCTGTGCTTGATGTACTCACAGTCAATTGAAGGTAGATAGACAAACGAGAGAATAAGCCCGGCAAGAGATAGAAGCCCCATACATATAAAAGCTGCATCAAGGGACCAGAAATCATTGATGGCACCACCCATGATCGGGCCAAGACTTAAACTTGCAAACAGGGACAGGTTAAAGAGACTCATTGAATAGCCCTCCATCCCTTCAGGGGTGATCTCACCAACATAAGCCTGCACAACCGGCATAACCATGGCAGAGGCGATTCCCTGAAGAGTGCGTATGACAATCAGGGAAGAGACGCTTTCTGTAAGAAGGAAGGAGAGGGAGACTAAAGTGTATCCAACAAGACCCGCGATTATAAAAGGTTTGCGTCCCTTTCTATCAGATAGTCTCCCAAAATAGGGAAGCAGAAGAGTTCTTGAAAAAGAGAATGAGCCGAATATCAATCCAACATATATGCCGTCAGCACCCAGACTACTTGCATATACAGGCAACAGTGGAACCACGATGCCCACACCGGTTACTGTAGCAAAAATTGTGAAAAAAAGGGTGACAAAAATTCCTTTATTAGAGGAAGGGATAGATATTAAACCCTTTATCCTGCTGATATAGTTTAATTCAGGTTCCATGCGGTGTTTATATCTATTTTGATGATGATTGGCAACTCCAATATATAAGTATCTCCAATCATTAAAAATCAAAGAAATCTGTTCAGTTCAAAACAGCCGTTGTAAAAAAAACAGACAATATTTTATTTCGGTCGGACTTTTTACACCTTACTTGATATAAATTTTCATTGAAATTAGGTAACCATTTAATATTATTGCCGAAAAAATTTAAATTCCTATACTATAAATTCAAAAAGATACATAAGGGGTGGGCAATGTCACAAGCACCAGTAGATTCAAAGAAAAAAACTGCAGAGACTACAGAAGATCTTTCAAAAAAAACAGATGAAATATCCAGTACAAAAAACAACTCTGTACAGGTTGCAATATCGCCTGATGAACTTCTTTCACCATACCCATATTCTCCGGCAGATAACCTAGAAGGTTATACCAGCCACCTGCCATGGAAGAGCAGAATTGTGGGGGGGTGGATAAGAAACGCACTTCAGTGGAAAAATATTCTGAAAACCGTGGCTGAATCCCCTCAACTGTTCGGACCATTCTCATGTGCAGCCCAATTTCAGCAATGGCTGGTTGAACAGCGTCTGACCAACCAGATTTACCTTCATGCAAAGAGAGCTACAAGAGCAGGCAGCACACCTGACACTTACGCAGAGCATGATGAAAATATAGAAAATGCCTACGGAGACATGCTCTACGACCTTTGTACCCTCTGCATGACTCAAAGCGAGTTGAAAACAGACACAAGCGGTTCTAAAACAGATATAAGTGGCACTGATTCTGTTAGTGGAGCTGGTGCTGTTATAAGCAAAACTGATACTGCTACAGGCACCGTCTTGAAAACAGATAACAATTTGAAAGAGAGCGGCTCATCAGGCTCTTTTAAACCAGTTAGCACTTTTGACAGAAAAAAGACACAGAAGCTCTCATCTTCGCCTGAGGGGATCGCTGTTTTAAAAAAATACATGCATGATTTTTTACAGCTTGAGTGGCAATACAACTCTCTGGGGCTTACTCGTCTAAAAGCGATGAAAGAGCTTCTTCTCTCCTTGCTGGTAGTCATCACTGAAAAACCGATTGAAAAAAGAGATATGCCATTTCCTCTGAAACAAAAAAGAGATAAACCTGCCCCTCTATTTTCTGATTATCTTAAAACTTCACGCACAAGACTTGAAAATCTCTATAACCACAGGGCATTTAATATCAAATTTTTTTCTGAAATCGCAACCGGCTGCAAAATAGGTTACTCAAAGTATGAGGTTGTTGAGGGGTCAAGAATTCACACAGTAACTTTGCGTCACTACTTTTTACCTGAAGGGGTAGTGTCGAACGGGAAAATTCTTTATATGGTAAGCCCGCTTATCAATAAAGCTGAGATATTTGATCTTGCAAAAGGAAAATCTGTGGTTCAAGGAATGCTGGAGGCAGGCTATACCATTTATCTTGAGGCTCCGGGCGATCCCGGGGTTGAAGATACTGACCTTGGGCTTGATTTTTATGGTAAAGTTGTCCATGACAAATATATTGAGATAATCAAAAAGCTACATCCTGATCAGGAGATTTATGTCATGGGTTACTGTATGGGTGGAACCATTTTTATGCCCTATATAGCCCGAAGGGCACAAGAGCGTTTGAGCCGCGGAGAGACGATGGATATCAAAAAGGTGGCTCTGATGGCAACTCCTGTGAAATTTGACGATGACACAAGCGGGCATGGCCCCATGCGTAAAGTCATTACCGATGACTATGATGAGAGACTGATGCATGAGATGTATGGTGAGGTTAATGTTCCTCCTCAGATCATTAGCGTTGGAATGAACGAAATTCAGCATGGAGTACAGTACAATGTGGCAGCAGGATTTTACAACCGTGCATCCTTTCCAGGTGCCATTGAAGATGCTGCCCCTTTTCTTTACTGGTTGACACACGGCACAAGATTTGGATCACTTGCACACAGGCAGTGGATACGAAACATTTTCATGGAAAACCAGATCTACAACCAGCAATATTGTCTTCCATCCAGCGAGCCGCACCTTGATGGAAAGCCCGTCAACATGGATATACTCAAAGAGGCTGGTGTCCAGATTTTCGATTACAGAGGAGAGCGTGATCCTATCTCTCCTACAGGCTCATGTGTATCAAGCGAAATCTGGGGCATGATTAAGGATGAAAATTTAAGTCATACCCGTGGGGGACTTAACCGTACAATAGAGAAGAATATCGGCCATATTTTTGTTGTAAGTACGGTTTTGTTGTCAGAATACCTTGATATTGTAAAAAAATTTTATGATGGTAGAATGTAGCACTGATTAATCTTTTTATGTGAAAGTCTCTTGATATAGCTGTAATTGTTGAGACTTTCATTGTTCGTTGTGCCCATAAGGGCATGGCCGTTTTCTGTAACTCTATATCTTACTGTAACCCTATATCTTAATTGAAGGAGAAAAAACTATGCGTAACATAATTGTCGTTATACTGCTCACCGTGTCCATTATTGCAGGCAGCCAGATAACCGTATTTGCCAATGAATACGATACTGCATGGATAGCAAAATGTATGCAGGACAACAAGAGAGAAGGACAATCTACTGAAACTGTAATGAAATACTGTGAATGCATGAATGACAAGATGTCTGAAGATGAGACTCAATCTATTACAGAGTGGGAAAAAAGCCATCCTAAAGAGATGGCAGAGTGTGATAAAGAGGCGGGCTGGAAATAAACTGTTACTTTGCCCTCTGGATCAAGACACTGCCTTTACCATAAAAATCAGAGCATATTTTTTTATGGTAAAGGCAATGCAAGATAAAAATTGCCGTTTTTTTACGAAATAGTTTCCCAGTTGCGGATTAGCTCCAGAAATGTGCGAACCCCTATACCTGAAGGCCCTTTGGGTATGTAAGACTTCTCTGTAAAATCCCACGCGGTTCCTGCTATATCAATGTGTGCCCAGGGAGTATCTCCCACAAAATGCTCAAGATAGGCTGCTGCCGTAATGGTTCCTGCTGATTTGCCTCCGGTATTTTTTATATCTGCAACCTTGGACTCAATCTGTTTGCTGTACTCTTTTCCAAGAGGCAGCCGCCACAGAGGTTCGCATGCTCTTTTTGCAGCTTTGTCAAGACGATCTATAAGTTGATCGTTGTTGCCAAGAAGTGCGGAATAGTGGTGCCCAAGACCCATTATGGCTGCACCTGTCAATGTAGCTATATCAACCACACAGTCCGGCTTGAAAAGCTCGATGCCATACGCAAGTGCGTCAGCCAGCACCATTCTACCCTCAGCATCTGTATTTACGATTTCAGAGGTGACTCCGTTGTAGTGACGAATCACATCACCGGGTTTTACTGCACTGCTTCCAGAAAGGTTGTCAGTAGCCGGCACAATAGCTACAA
>JADGBC010000138.1 GCA_015231705.1 Desulfamplus sp.
CAAGAGTTGCCCTGCTCCCTGAAGAGAGAGTTCTGTTCCGTTCGGTTCGAGGTACAGGAGAGTCTTTCTCCTGGAATGCCGATATGGGAGATATCCTTACTGATAAAGATAACGGTTTTAACATAATATATGAGGCTCCTGCCGAGCGGGGCAAAGGCAATGTTACATGTATGGATATAGCTGGCAAGGAGGCTACATCCAAGGTTCATATTATCAGCAACAGGGTGCTGATCACACCAAAAGTGGTATATCTTAATCCAGGAGAAGAGACCAGATTCAGAGCATTGCTTGGGACAGAAGAGTATGAATTCACATATACCGACGGCAATATCACATCACTTGACGGCGGTGTGCCGGACAGTACCTCAAAAGAGATTCTCTACCATGCCCCGAAACGTATAGGAGAGTTTTTCGTAACGGTATTTGATTCAGCCGGAAATGAGGATCAGGCAAAAGTGGTTGTATCTGGAGGTACGGTAAAGCCAGTGCTGACATCTACTCAGATGCATGAGATTCATCTGCCATCTGAAACTCCTGATTCTTCAACTCAGCCAATGGCAGTTGGAGCTGTTCAAAATGGTGGAAACAGCCTTGATCTTGCAGTTGATTTTCCCAACTATGAGGGCGATGATAAAAAGTCGGTTCCCATGAACTACTACCTTGCGGTCTTTATGGAAAAGGCCAATCTTTTCTTTTTTTTCAAAGAGGAGAATGCAATCGGGTATCTTGCAGATATAGCTCCGTACATGGGCAGTATGACAGACGCTGTTTACCAGAGTGTGCTGGGTGGTTCCATTCCATTATGCAATCCTTTGGCACTACTGCCTATAGATACCTATCACATATATGTGCTGGCAATTGAATCAGGGTATGATATAAATCGGAATCTTGATTTTAATCCAAAGGATGCCCCTTTTGAGCTTTGGCACTTATTCTTTGAGTTTAAAGGTTGTCCTGATGACTAATGATAGTGCCACATGCTCTGGACGGGACTATAGCAAATTTTATATACCATTCAACGAAAAGGATCAGAAAAAAAATGGAAAATGTAATATTCAGCAGAGATGGAAAAATAGGTCGCATAACCCTGAATCGTCCCTCAAAATACAATGCATTTGATTTGAAGACCGTACTGGAATTTGAAGAGATTCTCAATAAACTTAAATATGATGATGAAATAATAGTGGTTATACTTGACGGTGGAGATGCAAAAGGTTTTTGTGCAGGGCTTGATATGGAGAGCTATGGGCCTGAAATTTTTGAGATGTCACCGATCAAAGCCTATAAAGCTCAGGCACATATGAGCCGCATGTTTCTGACCATGCGTCAGATCCCCCAACCGGTTATCTCATGTATTCACGGTGCGGCAGCAGGTATCGGTTTTTCTCTTGCAATGGCTTCTGATATCAGAATCCTGGCAGAAAATGCAAGATTTTGTGCGGCATACATTAACATTGGTCTTGGCGGGGCTGATATGGCTTCAAGCTATTTTCTGCCAAGGCTCATTGGTTCGGGTCGGGCAAATGAATTTCTTCTGACCGGTAACTGGATGGATGCAAAAACAGCTATGGCACTTGGCTTTGGATCAAGAGTTGTAGAAAAAGATCAGATGGTTGAAACTGCAATGGCTCTTGCCAAAACTATGACAGAAAAAAACCCGATGGGAATACGTATGACAAAAGAGGCTATAAACTGTAATCTGGATTGTGCCGGATTGGAGGCTGCTCTTCAGATAGAAGATAGAAATCAGATGATGATTGCCTATACATTAAGGATGAAATAACCGGCACGACCGGAACTGGTTATTAGCTCTCGGCCACAACTAAGAATGAAAGCAATATATTCACGGCTATTTAAAGGTACTTTCACATAAACTCTATAGCCAGAAAAGGTGTTCAAAGACGGGATGGCCAATGTTTTTGTTTTAGGTCACCCCGAAGTCTGTACTCAATTTTATATCTGACAAAGTAGAAATACTAACATCACAGAAAACTCCTCTTTGCCTCTGAGTACATGATATTAATAACCTTTTCATCCCAGCCTTGATGAGGCTGTGGAGTATCAAAACCCTCTGCCCTGAAAAGCCTTGCCACATCATTTGAGGAGAAATCTTTCTCCTCTTTCAGCCATACAATATTTTTCAGTAACAATTTGGCATAGTTTGCATCTATTACGCCTTTGTTTCCAGACTCATAAGGCTGGTGTTTTCCAGGCAGAGAGAGTTCAGACAGGCTCTTTTCCAGGTCTGAAATCTTTTTTTGCTGATTGCTTAAAAAAGAGTGATAGACTCTAAGCTGCTCTTTGAGTTTAAACATATCTTGTTTTAGCTTGCTGATCTCATCCCGCTGCAAATCTGTTATTTCAATGATACTTGTCAACCTTTCATCGACTATATTAATAGGGTTAAGTTCAGCCGTTTGAGCAGTATTGGATTCAACTGTTGTATGGGGTTCAACCGTTTTAATGGAGCTATAGGCAGCTGTTGTTCTATCTTCGGCAGATCCAGATTTTTCGACCTCTTTTTCTGTTTCTACATATGAACGAGAGGTTGTAGTCACGGTTGATTGAGCACTATCTGGAGTTGTTACAGGTACAGGTTGCAAATCAAGAGATTCAAAAACCAATGCATTTGAATCTGCTTCTATCTTTGATAACTCTTTTTGTTTTTCATCGGTTCTCTTCTGGACGAACATCTCTATATCAAGCAATGAAGGTTTCTTTTTCATTTGAAATTCCTTTATACTCTTAACTTTGGTTTAACCAATTTGGTCAATGGGTTGGTACTGTGATGGCTTGATCCTGATTTGCTGTCAGCGTGTAACCTAATTATTTTCATTTAAAATGGTAAGTATCTCTTCTGACAGATCGTTTATTTCAGTGTTTGCTGTATCATTACTAAACATCTCATTGACTGACTTGCCATATATAAGCGAGTATTTATACGCCACCCTGTTTGAAATCTGTGTTTTTAACAGCTCTGTTTCATATCTGTTTTTTAAAATTTCAGCCAGCTCTCTTGCAAGTATGGTCTGTGGTTGAATCCTGCTCAGTAAGAAATAGGTCTTTAAATCAGGATTGAGCTCTTTTGCCTTGCGTATCAAATCAACAGTCACTCTGGTACTTCTAATATCCAGTGGGGAATCTTGAACAGGAATGAGAACAAGATCTGAACAGACAATGGCCACAGTCACAATTTCGGTGTCATGGGGGGGCGTATCAATAAGGGCGTAATCATAATAAGGCTCATATTTCTCAAGAGACTGATATATATCTGAATAGACTGCCACGACTTTCAAGAGTTTATCTTCACGCACCTTAAGGGTTTCATAACTGCTTTGTTGAGGGTCCGTATCAAACAGGATAACCCGTTTCTTCTGCAGAGCAAAGTTAAGGGCAAGATTCATAATAATCGTACTTTTACCGCAGCCGCCTTTCTGGTTTGCCAAACTTATAACTTTCATGTCAATTCCATTATTTCACCAGTTATTATTCATTATTATCTATGGAATAAAGGGCATCTTTCATATTCTATCAAAATTAGTTTGCACTTTTTTGATAAAATCCCCTCAAAATGGGGATCCACTTAAAGAAAGTGTAAACAGGTAAATGAAACATGCCGAATAAAGTATGCTTTTTTACAAGATCAACTTACTATTTTATTAACCAAAAGATAAGAAGTTGTTTAATTAGTTGACTGTATCATCAATTAAGCAGTCAATTCTATATGTTTTTTAATCTGCACGGAATATTTTTATGACATTGGGCACTGGTACCCTTGAATAGGTAGTAAAAAATAGTTTTACTGATACTGACTCTCCCTGACAGCCTTTTGAAAAATGGACATTGCAGAGATAACAGTACTTCACTGAAAGCAGAAAAGCTGAAAATACATTTCAAACTTTAAAAACTATCTATTGAAAAAGAGGCGAGAATGGGACAATATAATCGCCTCAGTGAATTCTTATGTGAAAGTCTTTTAAAAATAGCTGTAATCATGAAACTTTCATTTTTAGTTGTGGCAGGATAACCTGCAATGTATGTTGTATATGCTAAAATTATTCATACAGATGCCTGAATAATGAACAAGATGAAATGACATTTATGCTATGCTGAATACATGCTGAAGAACTTATACAACCTGGAAATTAGAATGGAAGCACAAAAAAACAGAACTCAAAGCTATCTGAAAACAGACAACCATATACCGGCAACTGATGAGCATAAAACAGATTATGTAATTTTAGGAAATATCAATGCCGGAAAATCAACCCTTTTTGAACGTTTGACTAATGCAAAATCACCTGCCACAAACATCCCTGGCACCACAGTCTCCATAAAAAGCGGCCAGATGCAGGGCAATCAGGGACAGTTATATGACACGCCGGGGATATATTCCATCTTTTCATCAAATGAGGATGAAAGGGCATCAAGAGATATTCTTCTCCTGCCCAAAACCAGAAACAGGCTTAAAGGAATTATTCTGGTTGCAGATGCCAAAAATCTAAAGCGATCTATCGCCATTGCTCTTCAGTTCTCAGAGTATGGTCTGCCAATGCTTCTTGATATCAATATGATTGATGAGGCATCTTCAAGGGGAATCGAAATTGATACTCAAAAACTTTCCGATATACTGGGAGTTGATGTCTGCACCACAATTGCAAGGGAGGGTATTGGGATTGAAAAGCTCAAAACAACATTAAAAAGGGTAAAACCTGCTCGGATAAAACTTGAATACTCCGAAAAAATCGAAGAGTTTATCGAACTTGTGGAAAAATTGATTCCAAAAGGTGATATATCCGCAAGAGCACTGGGACTTCTGCTTCTTACAGAAGATAAATGTGTAGAGTCCTATATTTCTCATTGTTGTGGTGACGTGATACTTGAGCAGTTGCACCACATTGTGCAGGAGTACAGAGAAGAAAATGCAAGTTCCATAGAGATCTTCCTTGAAAATTTATACCACAAAGAGGCATCTTTGATTGCGAATCAGGTTCTGACTGTTGAACTTCCCACAAAGAACCCGTTTATTCTCACTTTTGGAGACTGGTGCACACAGATGTCAACCGGTATCCCGATTGCTTTTGCCGTGACGGCTGTTCTTTATCTGTTCGTAGGGACATTTGCTGCCACTTTTCTTGTAGATTCAATCAATACACTTTTGTTTGAAGATATCCTTATTCCCTGGATAACAAAATATGTTCAATTTATCCCGAGCGAATTTCTTAGGGAGATGATAATTGATCCCGATTTCGGCGTACTGCCCACAGGTGTGTTTCTGGCACTGGGACTTGTTCTGCCGGTAATTTTCTGTTTTTACATTGCATTTGGAGTGCTTGAAGATTCAGGTTATCTGCCAAGGCTCTCCATTTTGCTGGATAGAGTGTTTCGGAAAATAGGCTTGAACGGTAAAGGCGTTATCCCTATAGTTATGGGTTTTTCATGCATTACCATGGCACTTCTTACAACACGCATGCTCAACAGCGAAAAAGAGAAAAATATAGCCTCTTTTCTAATATTTCTCTGCATGCCTTGTGCCCCTCTTATTGCAGTGATGCTTGTTATTCTTGACAAAATGCCTTTTTCCGCAACTGTTACTGTTTTTGGCATAATATCGTTGCAGATATTTATTGCAGGCTATCTTGCAAACAGAATTATACCAGGTACACGCTCCTCTTTTATTATGGAAATCCCTGTAATGCGAATGCCCAAAGCATGGTCAGTGGTTAAAATGGCTGCGAAAAAATCACACCATTTCATGAAAGAGGCCGTGCCTGTTTTTATTTACGCATCTATTGTTATATTTCTTTTTCAGAGAGCCGGAGGCCTTGCAATGCTTGAAACATATGTCGGGCCTTTTATTCATAAGGTGCTGGGGCTGCCTGAACAGAGTATTCAGGTATTTATTAAAACAATGATACGAAGAGAGAGCGGTGCCGCAGAGTTAGAGCATTTAAGAGATGCCTATACAAACCTACAGCTTGTTGTAAATCTCTTAGTAATGACATTTATAGCCCCTTGCATTAATGCAATTATTGTCCTGTTCAAAGAGCGTGGAGTAAGGACAGGATCTATTATTATGGGCACGGTCATTATCTATGCTTTTTTTATTGGCAGTGCGGTAAATTATAGCTGCATCGCTCTTGGCATTACCTTTGCTCTAAATTAATATATTTTCAAAATTTTCAAAAAACAAGGACATCTCTCATTTGCCAGATGAGACGTTGTCGTAGCAACTTCCCAATTTTTAGGGGGACTCTTCAAAAAAAGTCAAACTGCTTTTGAGGTGATATGAACTATGTCAAAACAAGGCTTACTATTATGATAAAAGAGACGCACGACGAAATACTGGAAGCGATGTGGACGGCAGAAGAGAACAAGAAGTTTTCAATTGATGAGATAAAGAAGCGGTGTGCAGTTGAGTTTACAGATGAAGATCTGACTGAGCTGGAATCTTTGGATCTTATTGTAAGAAATAAAAACAAAATACTCTTTTCAAATAAAGGTAAAGATCTGGCTGAAAATATCATGCGAAGGCACAGGCTGGCCGAAGTTCTTATGACAAGTATTTTAAAACTTAAAAACAGTGAAATGGAGAGAGTGGCTTGCCAGGTAGAGCACTATCTGGTACCCGAGGTTGAAGAGTCTATATGTACTCTGCTTGGCCATCCGGAAATGTGCCCTGACGGTAAACCGATTCCCAAAGGCAGATGCTGTCATAGTGGGCTAAAGCAGGTTACTAATACTGTGGTCAGCCTAACGGAACTAAAACCAGGAGAACATGGTAAAATTACATACATTAAACCTGGCAACCACTCCAATCTGCATCAGTTGATCTCTTTTGGCCTCAACCCCGGAGTGGTTGTCACGCTACATCGGAAAAAACCTGCATTCTGCATAAAGTATGAAAACACAGAACTTGCAATAGATGAGAAAATTGCGGAAAACATATTTGTGTGGAAGATTAACAACACCAGCTCCTGAGCTTCAATTTACTGTTATCATGTCAAAATGATTTTTCAATTTAGAAGTTTGATTTGGGTACTGAATTTTAGAGTTGATTACTCTATACTTTCAAAATGTTAGCTTTACCAACCATTTTTTCAATATATGATTTTATGCTTTTAATAAAATGGCAGTAACATCAACGCGAAAACGATACTGCCATTACCATGTCTCTACTAAAACACTGTCAATATTAGAAGGTTTTCAGATTCAAAAAAACTTATCCTTGATAATTGTCGCCTCTCTGCCAGGACCTACAGAGACAATTTTAATTGAAACACCTGATAGCTCTTCAACTCTGGCAAGATATTTCTTGGCATTATCAGGAAAATCTTCATAATCAGTGAGATGTGATGTGGTCTGCTTCCATCCAGGATGGGTTTCATAAACAGGAGTGCAATTCTCGAGCACCTTTATTGACGGTGGAAAAGCGTCCATAACTTCTCCGTTGTATTGATAACCTGTACAAATTTTAAGCTCATCAAGCTCATCAAGCACATCCAGTTTTGTTATGACAAGCCCAGTTAAACTATTGAGTCTGGCAGCATTTTTCAAAATAACCATATCAAGCCACCCGCAGCGCCGTTTTCTTCCAGTAGTGGCACCAAATTCAGCACCTTTTTTCTGTATGGCATCTCCAACTTCATCAAAAAGCTCTGTTGGAAATGGACCGCTTCCAACCCTTGTTGTATATGCTTTGACAATCCCGATAATCTGATTGAGTTTGCACGGTCCGACGCCTGAACCACAGGCTGCATTACCAGAAACCGTACTGGACGATGTGACAAAAGGATAGGTGCCATGTTCAATATCAAGATGAGTGCCTTGAGCCCCCTCAAACAGAACATTTTTGCCATCGTCAATACCTTTGTTCAAAATGACTGAAACATCCGCAATATATGGAATCAAACGATCTTTAATTGCAAGAATCTGCTCTATAACATCTTCCGGATCAAGGGTCTCTGTATTGAAATAATTTTTAAGATAAAAGTTTTTTTCGTCCATGATCATACGGACTTTTTCTTCAAACAGATCAAGTTCCAGCAGATCTGCAAAACGAATTCCACGACGAGTCGCCCTGTCTTCATAGCATGGCCCTATACCCCGACCGGTTGTGCCTATCTTCTTATCCCCCTTCTTTATCTCGCGAGCACTGTCAATTTGCTTGTGGTAGGGCATTATTATGTGTGCCCTGTCACTGATTTTCAACATTTCAGGGGAGGCATCCACATTGTTAGCCATAAGGTAATCAATTTCATCAAGTAGGACAAAAGGATCAACCACGACTCCATTGCCGATAAAGCACTTTTTTTTCTGAAGAATTCCTGATGGTACCAGATGGCTGATGATGGTTTTTCCGTTTACAACCATTGTGTGACCGGCATTGTTTCCCCCCTGAAAGCGTACAACATAATCGGAATATTCACTTAGCAGATCAACAATTTTTCCTTTTCCCTCATCACCCCACTGGGTGCCCACAACAACTATATTTGACACTGTCTATTGCTCCTTTTATCTCTAAAAAAACGTCTCATAATTTCTCTGGTTTCGTTCAGGCATACTCCTGATACAACTTCAATGGTGTGGTTAAGCCTGTTATCATAAGCAAAGTCATATAATGATCCTGCCCCTCCCCATTTGGGATCAGATGCACCATAGACCAGTCTTTCAATTCTTGCATGGATAATAGCACCCATACACATTATGCACGGCTCTATCGTTACATATATGGTCGTCCCGCAAAGCCTGTAATTACCAGTAGCTAAAGCTGCCATTCGTATTGCTATAATCTCCGCATGACCCGTAGGGTCACACATTGATATAGGCTGGTTATATCCATGTCCTATTATATGGCCTGAAGAGTCTGTAATAACAGCACCAACAGGCACCTCATCCTGCCTTGCAGCCTTCCTGGCATGTTCAATGGCAATTTCTATATAATATCTGTCATCCATGGCACTATCTATATCCATGTTTTACCTTTAAGGTCAATTAAATTTAGAAATTCATTGACAATTTCTTCTCCAGGCGATATTTAAGAAAAGTTTTTTGCGCCCGTAGCTCAGCTGGATAGAGTACCTGACTACGAATCAGGTGGTCGGACGTTCGAATCGTCTCGGGCGTACCACAATAAAATCAAGGGGTTATAGCCAATCGGTTATAACTCTTTTTTTTGCCCAGGTGACATATGGGTGACACCATGCAAGTT
>JADGBC010000139.1 GCA_015231705.1 Desulfamplus sp.
TCTATTATTTCAAGGGTTCCTGAAAGCTCTTTGCCAGGATATAGCAGATGCCCTGTTTTGGCAAAACCAAATGTCGCTGTTGCTGTAGCTTTTATAGATATGCCCATTGGCTGGCCATTGTCAGCGTTGAGTCCTGACGGGATGTCTATACTGAAAACCGTTTTTGACAGACTGTTTATAGTCTCAATCACCTCTTTGAAAAAGCCTCTGACATCGCTGTTAAGACCGGTTCCCAATATTCCGTCAATAAAAAGGTTATGATTGGCAATTATGCTTCTGTATCTTCTGAAGGTTTTCAAATCAGGGATCTCAATCACTGCATCCCTTATTGTCTCTTTTGAAGAGAGCTGTTCTTTGGTGGCAAGAGGGGCTTTTGAGTTAGCTTTGTCAATAATAGCAAGAGGGCCCATTGTGTTAGCAGCGGCAAGCTTCTCAAGAAGAGTTAGATTTGCTCTTGCATCTCCTGTTACCTTTTCTCTTGAGGATAGTAGAAATGTATTGACCTCAATCTCCTTTTCCATGAGATATCTTGCCATTACAAAGGCATCTCCTCCATTATTACCCCTGCCCGCAAGAATACAAACTCTTCGGGAATGTATGTCAGGAAAGGTGTTAAGTAGCATATCAACAGCTCCTCGTCCGGCATTTTCCATGAGAACCTGTCCTGGAATTCCAAACAACTCAATCGCTGCTTTGTCAATTGCCTGCATCTGTTTTGCTGTTACAAGGTACATGTTATTTCCCCATTAACCCTGCTTTATTAGGTTTCGTTAAATGGTATAATATTCAGTCATCATTACAATGTATACTCGACTTTTAATATTTCCGTTTTATATTTTTCCGGTAATCTTTTCAGGCATCCTTCATATCATCTCAAAAGTAGTTTACACTTTTTTGAGAAAACCCTCTGAAAATAGGAATGCGGTTAAAAAAAGTGTAAAACGGTAAATGAAGCATGCTTCTTTTCAGAAGAGTGATAATTAATTTATCGTGCGAACATATCATGTTTTTCATGCCTGAGGTTAGGACGAATTCGGGTCATGCCCGTTTGCCATGAAAATACATTCTGGTGTTCATGATTCCCAGGTGACCTGAAATCTGACCATTACCGTCTGGGAGTATATGGAGTATGACTATATTTTTCCATAGTTTTTTAACAGGCTCTGAATTGGGAGGAGATTATAGTTTTTTACTTGTCACTTTTCTCAATGCATGATAGAGACGTTTACAAATGATAGTGCTATTCATACATTAATATTAGGAGGTCATTGCGTGAATACTGAGTCCAAATTTGCTGAATTAAAAGAAAAAGAGCGTGAAGCCAGAAAACAGATTATTGTAGAATCTGCACAGGCTCTTTTTGCAAAAAAACCATTTTATGAAGTTGGAATGAGAGATGTTGCGGATGAAGCAGGAGTCTCTCCTGCAACTTTGTACCGATATTTCCCAAGCCAGGAAGACCTCTTTGTTGAAGCCTTTATTCAAGATATTGCAGCAGTAAGCCTTGAATTTGAGAATATGGTAAAAAAAGAGCAACCAGCAACAATTGAAGAGTTTGCAATAACTTATGTGGATCATCTTTTTCAAAATGAATCTACATTTCAGATGATGACTTACATTCTGCTCAAAGATCATCTTGACAAATCTGTTCTGGCAAAATTTGGCTCAGTGACAAGAATTTTTTTAGATGCATTTGAAAAATTGCTGAAACGATATGGTACAGAGGAGGATGTCAGGCTTTATGTTCATGCCTTTATTGCTGCCATGACAGGAATTATAATAGCCTTCAGGATCCATCCTGTGAAGGAGAAGGCGGAAATAAGGGAACATATTCTTAATATTACCAGAATTACCGCCGATCTGTTCAGCAATAAACTTATAAAATGATATAATATAGAAGAGGTATCATGGAGCAGATAAGGGAAAAAGTTGAGGCAAAGCATCTTCTGATAAGCAGTATAAGAAGAGAGATAGGAAAGGAGATCGTAGGGCAGCAAAAATTGGTGGATGCCCTTCTGATAGGACTGTTATCCGGAGGACATGTTTTGATTGAGGGCGTGCCTGGCCTGGCAAAGACAAGTGCGGTTAAAGCTCTTGCATCAACTGTTCAGGCAAAATTCAAGAGAATTCAGTTTACACCAGATCTTTTGCCTGCGGATCTTATTGGTACTGAAATTTACAGGCCCAAAATGGGAGATTTTATCACACGAAAAGGGCCACTTTTCAACAACATTATTCTTGCGGATGAGATAAACCGTGCCCCTTCCAAAGTTCAGTCCGCCCTTCTTGAAGCCATGCAGGAAAAACAGGTGACTATTGGTGATGAAACTTATCCTCTGCCAACCCCGTTTTTGGTACTTGCAACCCAGAATCCGATTGAGCAAGAAGGCACATATCAACTGCCTGAAGCTCAGGTTGATCGGTTCATGCTTAAGGTTTTGATTGATTATCCTGACAGAGCCCAGGAGCTTGAAATTCTTAAAAAAAGCAGCTTTGAAGTAAAGCAGAACATAGAGCCGGTTGTAAGCCCTGAAGACTTAAGCGAAATTGCAGATATCATCAAAGAGATTTATGTTGATGACAAGCTCAAGGAGTATATAGTTAACCTTGTTTTTGCCACAAGAGAGCCGCTTAAATATGGAATGGATATTGACAATTATGTTGAATTCGGAGCATCTCCACGAGCTACACTTTTTCTTGCACAGTCTGCAAGGGTAATTGCCTTTCTTCAAGGCAGAGCATATGTGACTCCACAGGATATTAAAATTGCCGCACCAGATGTACTACGCCACAGAATTATACTCTCTTTTGAGGCAGAAGCTGAGCAGGTTACAACCGATCAGATCATTAAGTCTGTGTTTGATTCGGTTGAAGTACCATAGAGCAAATTACTAACAACCCCGTTCGCTTGACACGACTCTTGGCCAACCGCTCTTGAATTGCCGTCTTAAAATCATCACAGCTCAATGATCAGGCCTTCAGATTCATATTAAACAGAAAGTTGCGATCTGCCAAATACCTTAAGTCAGTGAGCGATTATAGCGTAAAATTTGCCCTCGAAAGGGCTGTGTCAGATACTCAGTATTTTCTGGTTTATTCTGTCTATGGGAATAGCCTAATTTCACCATTTTTTTGCTGAATTGAGCATGATGACCACGTCCAGGATCAACGACTATAACTTCACAAATTTTTTTTGCATGCTGATCAATAAAACCTGACAAAAGAGCTCCATGATTACTTTCATACAGAAGATCACTACCAATAATGAGATCAAACTTGCCTAAACAACTCTCCTCATCCTCCCATCCAGTACGGATGAATGGTATCTCTTTGCCTTTATTGAGCTTTATATTTTCCATAAGGAAATTTTTGACCTCAGGATGATAGTCTGTAGCTGTAATATCAGCAAGGCGATTATTCAATAATAAACTGGCCAGCCCTATTCCACAACCAACTTCTAAAATTCGTTTTCCAACAATATCAAAGTCAAATATAAAATGGGCTAAAACCAGACTCGAATCCCAAATAATACCGAACAGAGGCCATGTGGCTGATGATATTCCCAATTTTTCAGCAACCCCATTGACATCACAGTATTGCTGATTGTCACGTAAAGTTCTGACATGAATATCGATGTTACCAAACTCAATTGTTTGATATCGAACACGTAATGATGACATGAGTCTGCCTCATACTCAGTTTGTTTTTATGTGAAAGTCTCTTTAAATAGCTGTACTTATGTGATTTTCATTTTTAGTTGTGGCCGAGAGCCAATATCCCGCTTGGACCGTGCCGGTTTATGTGAAAGTCTCTTGAAATATCAGTAATCATGCGACTTTCATTCTTCGTTGTGGCCAAGAGCAATACCTCGCTCCGGCCGTGCCGGTTATACGGAATTAGTTAAATTCTATTATTAAAAATCTCCGAATTATATAACATGTCAAATCCTGACTTATCAGGTGCAATTTTACCTGATAAGTTGATTTTAGAGCCGATATCAGGTAAATGTACCCTGATAATTTTATTATCAGGGTATTAAAAAAAATATTAAAAATATTAATAAGTAACTTTTATCTATCATGTGCAATATAAATATGTCAAGCGATCAAAACGGAAAAATAGTGTATGATCTATTTGAACACCTCAAATCAGGTGCTCGATATTGGTTAAAAGAGAAGTGAGATGATTCCAGCAGATATTATAAAAAAAATAAGACGGATACACATCAAGGGAAGCCGCACTGTAAACACCATGATGGCAGGTCAGTACAAGTCTGTATTCAGGGGTTCCGGTATTGAATTTGAAGAGGTAAGAGAGTATTCCCCAGGGGATGAGGTAAAATCCATTGACTGGAAAGTGTCTGCCCGTCTTGGCAAACCATTTATAAAGCTCTACCGTGAAGAGCGTGAAAGTATCGTTATGCTTCTGATCGATATGAGCTCTTCCCTTAAATTTGGCACTTTTTCAGGCATGAAACTTGAAAAGGCTGCGGAAGTTGCATCAGTTCTTGCCTTTAGTGCCATCAGAAACAATGACAAGGTTGGTGTCATATTTTTCACCGACAGAGTAGAAAAATATATTCCTCCTAAAAAAGGTGCCAGCCACATCTGGCGGCTTATCAAAGAGATATTCACATTTGTTCCAGAAGGAAAGGGAACCAATATCACCACGGCTCTTGAGTTTCTCTCCTCGGTCTCAAGAAAAAAGACTCTCTCTTTTGTAATTTCTGATTTTATCTGTGATGACCATACAAAAGCCATGAGAACTGCAAGGCAAAGACATGAACTAATTGCTGTGATCGTCTCTGACAAGGGAGAGTTTGAGCTTCCCTTTGGCGGAATTGTATCTATTACCTGTTTTGAGACAGGACAAAATATGGTTGTAGATGCAAGCAGCAAGCAGGTAAGGGACAGATATTTCAGCCAGCGGCAGGACTATTATAACAAAATTATAGACAGGCTGAAATCTGCAAGGGTTGATTCAGTAGATATCAGTACTGACAGTGTTGTGGCTGATACATTGATCCAATATTTCAGGTACAGAGAAAAAAGGTTGAGGTTGATGTAGTATGCAGTCAGTTCAAATTACTCAGGCGGTTTTGAGCACACAGGCCGTTCAAAATGCACAGGCCACTCAAAATGCACAGACAATACAGAGCACTCAGGCGATTCAAGGTGTACAGGCAGCACAGGGTGTTCAGCAAGGTGTTCAGACAGCTCCGGGAGGTGGTGCAAATATTCAAGATGGAGTTCAGCAGGCATTACAGGGCATGCAGGATATCCATGATATAAAGCCACCTGTGCAGGTAGGCATTGATCCTGTGATATTCAAAATAGCGTTTGCCATCCTTGCAGTTATCTTGCTTGCAGTTGCTGGATATCTTCTGTTTCGTTACATCAAAAAGAGGATGAACAAAAATACAAAAGACAATATGCCACTTCTTCCCCCGCCACTTCCTGCTGATCAGGCTGCACTCAGAGAGCTTTATGCAATTTCTGATCTGATGTTGACTGAACCAAGGCTGTACTACTTCAGGCTTACGGCTCTATTAAAAACCTTTGTTGGCAAGATTTTCACTATTAATGCCCCTGAAATGACCACCCAGGAGATAATAACTGCACTGAACACCCTTGATATAGAAAAAGAAATTAAAGGTTCGGCCAGAGAATTTTTCTTGTCATCCTCAATGATTAAATATGCGGCAGTCACTCCTGCAATGGAAACCATGAAGTCAGATGAAAGGTTTGTCAAAATTTTTATTGGCTCTGTAATGGACAAAAGATCGGTTGACAGGCAAATAGTCAACATTACAGAGGGTGACAGTAATACTTCAATGGATAATTCAGTGAATGCCAAGGTTTCTGGTGCAAAATTGATGAAAGCCTCTACAATTTCAATAAACAAAATATCCCGGGGGAGTGAAAAATAAAAAAATGTTCAGGTTCGCATCTCCTCTGTTTCTTATTTTGCTTGGCATAATTCCTGTTTTGATCTTGCTTGGTAGAAAAAAAAAGGGCAGATCTTCTGGAGATCATGCTTCTATCAATGTCTCTTCTGTTGAGTTTATGGCGACAGGTTTGTCTGCAATTTCACCGGCTGTTGTTCTTGCCAGGTTTCTTCCTGTTTTAAAGTATATTGCACTGATATTGATGATTGTCGCCCTTGCACGCCCCCAATTGGGAACCAAAAAGAGCGATGTAACTACTGAAGGGATAAATATTATTCTTGCTTTGGATCTTTCCGAGTCCATGGCAGCTCTTGATTTCTCAAGCAAAGGCAGCATCATCACAAGGCTTGATGCGGTAAAGGGAGTTGTAAAGGATTTTATAATGAAAAGGGAAGGGGACAGAATTGGGATGGTGGTCTTTGGATCTCAGGCATTCACCCAGTTACCGCTTACTCGTGACTACAATACCATTGCGTTTGTCCTGGACAGACTAAAAATAGGTGCAGCAGGGCCAAGCACTGCGATTGGCGATGCTGTAGGCATATCTCTTAAGCGTCTTGAAGATATCAAGAGCAAATCCAATATCATTATCCTTCTGACTGACGGCCGCAGCAACAGCGGTGAACTCTCTCCTGACACTGCGGCATCCATTGCAGCGGAGCGGGGTGTTAAAATATACACCATTGGAGTTGGTAAAGAGGGCAAAGCTCCATTTTTGGTCAATGATCCTTTGATGGGACAAAGATATGTCTATCAGAGGGTTGATATTGACCATGAAACTCTTAAAAAAATAGCTGACATGACCAAAGGAACTTTTTTTGCTGCTGAGGATATAGCATCTCTTGGAAAAATCTATCAGATGATAGACAATCTTGAAAAGACAAAGATCGAGGTGAAATCATGGGCTGAGTACAATGAACTCTATCTGTGGTTATTGGTTCCATCTTTTGCCATGCTCGGGTTATATGTGGCTCTTTCAAACACAAGGCTGATGAGGATTCCTTAAAACAATCTGTTTGTATTTATGATGATATACGGCAATGCCAGTTTGAGAAGAATATTTTGAAAAAATTATGAGAAGATTACAATGAAGTTTTCAAATCCAAATATGTTTTATCTGATATGGCTTGTGATTTTGCTTTTTGTTTTTGTGGTCTATGGCATTCGCAAAAGAGCAAGAATTGTTAACCGGTTTATTGCACCTTCTCTTGTCAATACAATGATTGAAGGCTACAGCCCTTACAGGCAGTGGCTCAAAGGCATACTTATGACCCTGTCGCTTCTTTTTCTGGTTCTTGCCCTGACAGGCCCTCTTGTCGGATTCAGATGGGAAGAGGTAAAAGAAAAAGGGGTGGATATCATGATTGCGTTAGACTGCTCACGAAGCATGCTTGCAACAGATATAAAACCCAACCGACTGGAACAGGCAAAGCGAGAAATCGTTGACCTTCTGAATATGATGCATTCAGACAGAGCAGGGCTTGTAGCCTTTGCAGGTACATCCATTCTTCAGTGTCCTCTGACACTTGACTATTCAGCTTTCAGTATATTTCTTAATGCGTTGAATCCTGACTATCTTCCAATGGGAGGCAGTGATATCAGCGGTGCCCTTCAGACAGCTACGAATGGTTTTGAAACTGACGTTGACTCTGAAAAGGCAATTATTATCATTACAGATGGCGAAAACACCACCGGTGATCCTGTTGTCATTGCGACAGAGGCTGCAAAAAAGGGTATCAGGATTTTCTGTGTAGGTGTGGGCCAGGAAGATGGAGCCCCAATACCTGATACAGATGGCAGTTTTAAGAAAGATGATGAAGGCAGGATCATCATGTCAAAGGTTGATGATGAGGGTTTGCGTAAAATAGCTGCTGTGGGCAATGGGCTTTACGTGAAATCTGTTGCAGGTGATATGGATCTGGATCAAATATATAGTGGTGAGATTCAAAAAAACATGAAGAAAACAACTCTTCACAGTGGAAAGACAAAGGTCTGGGAAAACAGATTTCAATGGTTGTTGCTTCCTTCCGTGCTGCTGTTGATTGCACATATGTTGATTGCAGATCGCAAGAAGATTGAAAAAGAGATTTCTATTGAAAAAGGCATTTCTATTGGTCTGCTTGCCCTGTTCTTTCTGGTTGGGGACAATCTAATGATGTTCAATCTTATTGCCCCTTGTGTGAATAGTACAGCCTATGCAGAGAGTGCTTCTGCCAGTGTCAAAAAGGGCATTGAAGCCTATGAACAGGATAAATATGACGATGCTCTGAAGAGTTTCATTGATGCCCAGCTTGAGCGTCCAGAGATGCCTGAACTGTACTACAATATTGGAAGTGCCGCCTATAAGAAGCAGGATTATGAATCTGCCCTTAATAATTTTACACGGGCAAAAGAGATTTCAAAAGATGGCAAGGATCAACTTCTCAAAGATAAAAGCACGTTTAATCTTGGTAATACAAAATACCGTATGGGCGATCTTGAAGGGGCAGTGAAAGAATTTGATCAGATTCCTCAAACATCTAAACTTTACAATGAGGCAAAGGAAAATATAGAGTTTGTAAAAAAAAAGATAGAAGAGAAGAAAAAACAGGAAGAGCAGAACAAGCAGGATAAAGATAATCAGAATCAGGATAATAAAGAGGATCAGGAACAGAACAAACAGAATCAAGAGAATAACAAAGACCAGGATAGTCAGGAGCAGAACAGGGAAAATCAGGACAAACAAGGTCAGGATAAATCTCAGGAAGATAAGCAGCAGGGAGATAAAAATAAATCTAAGCAGGAGCAAAATAAACAGGATCAAGATCAGCAGGAGCAGCAGCAAGCTCAGGAACAACAGAAACAGTATGAAGAGCAGAAACAGGCACAACAACAGTCTCAAAATGGTGAATCTGCAAAAGAAAAAGAGGGAAACCAGCAGAGCCGTCAGCACCTGTTAAACCGGCTGGAAGATAAACCAGGCAGTGCCATGATGCCTGCATATAGTGAAAAGCCGGTTTTAAAAGACTGGTAATATTTTTGAAACACAACTTTCGGATTGTCTGAAATACTCAAAATCGACACCTATCGAGTCAAGAGCCTTGTCAACATTGTCAGAATCAGGATATTCAGGA
>JADGBC010000013.1 GCA_015231705.1 Desulfamplus sp.
GATAAGCTGGAAATCAATGAAATGACATTGGAAAACCTTCAAAAGGATATTGTAGAGGTTATCTCGAAGTATTTTGAAATAGACACAAAATCCTTGCAGCTTGAAGTCCAAAGAGAGCACGAACTGTCGGCCCTTGTGTTCAATACACCAATATTGTGCGTTAAAAAAAATAAAGGGTATAACTCAAAAGCCTGATCTTTAGATGTTTGCCTGCTTCATGGAGAGCAGTTGTCTTTTCAACAGAGAGTTGGAGTCAAACAAAGTCACCTGTTGGAAGTCAGATTTAATGATTTTATTTCCACATTGAGCACCCTATACATAACTATTTGAAATAATTGAATTATAATTTTTGGTTAAAATTAGCCACTTATAATAAAATCAATAGGTTATATCGTTTGCTGCTCAATATAGGTTATTATCTTAAAAAGACGATTTCCAGCTTCAATGCCAATGTCAATGAAGTCAGGACCGTACATCTTACCCGTGTCTGTTCTGAATGTACCCTTGATCTGTTCCAGTATGGCCATGCCGTCAGGATACCTTTTTATGAAGTCATTCAACGGTGCATTTGAAAAAATCACCATATCCCATAGGGTATGGGTGAAATTATCAGGACCCCATCTAAATTTATCAGCATCATAAAGAGCGTTTGAAATGAGTGAAGGGGTAGTTTGCAGATCATGATTACTATTTTTTTTTATATTATCCCCTGACTCTTTTTGATCGGTTTTGACTTTTTGGAATGCTTCGTGCTCTTTTATCGCACTGCATATTATGTCAATTTCATTGGTTGTAAGAGGATAACCTCCGGTTGAAAGAAATGCTCGTGCAAAGTTTGCACCTTTTATTGAATGTTTTTTTTCCTTCCTTTTAATATCATGCAGCAACCCGGCCACTTGGACCAGAAGTATATTATCGCTGATATCTCTGGATAAAATAACGGTGGTTTCGGGTTGTTTCTGCATTTCAACAGAGCTTTTACCCTCTATTTCTGACGGGACCTTACCCTGCATTTCAATCTGAATGAGTGCCCCAGCATCTACGCATACCAGATCAGAATGTTGCATACCATGTCCAAAGTCATCTTCAATAAGCGGGTTAATCTCTTTTTTGATTTTAATCAGCAGGGGATGGGAGTGTAGCATCTGACGGGAATAGGTTATCTCCCTGTCAAACTGCTGGTAAAATTTGGGTAAAGGAAGGGTTGCAATAATATTCCGTGCCTCTTCCCTTAATTGAAGATAGATTTTGCTCATATATCTCTGTCAACTAAATATTGATGGCCTCGTAAAAAGTCCTGAATCAACAGTTTTTCAGGTTATAACCTGTTCATTTTATTTGCGGTGAGTTTTTTAAAATTGACTTTTTACGACTTCATCAAATATTCATTTACCTTGAAAAGTCATCCCAATTGTTATGATTCGGGAATACAAAAGTACGGTCATGTCTATTTAACCCTCGTCCACTCTTGATACTTTTATAGATAATTCCTGCAGTTGAGTAGTTGTGGGAATAGATGGTGCGTCAGTAAGAAGACATGTTGCCTTCTGTGTTTTGGGAAATGCAATTACATCACGGATTGAATCTTCCTGACACAAAAGCATCACAAGCCTGTCAAAACCAAAGGCAAGGCCACCATGCGGTGGAGCCCCTGAGGCAAGAGCATTCAAAAGAAAACCAAATTTTTCCTGAGCCTCTTCTTTATCAATACCCAACAAATTCAATATCTTCTCCTGAAGCTCTGTTGAATGAATACGGATACTCCCCCCTCCGATCTCCGTACCATTAAGAACCATGTCATAAGCTCTTGAGCGGATATTTAGAGGGTCAGATTCAAGTTTATCCATATCCTCTTCAAGCGGAGCGGTAAATGGATGGTGCAGAGCCTGATATCGTTTTTCAGTATCATCATATTCAAGCAGAGGAAAGTGGGTAACCCAAACAAAGCGGTAAGTATTGCTGTCAATCAGGTTAAGCCTCCTTGCAAGTTCATTTCTTAACTGACCCAAAGCTTCATTAGTCACCTTAGAGTTATCTGCAACAAAGAAGACAAGATCTCCGGTTTCCATATTCAGACGATCTTTTAACGCTGCCTTCTCTTGGTCAGTAAAAAATTTTGCGATTGGCGACTGCCACTCATTTTCTTTTACTTTGATCCAGGCAAGCCCTTTGGCCTTATAAATAGCAGCAAATTCAGTAAGGTCATCAATATCCTTGCGGCTCATCCCTGCACAACCCTTGGCATTGATCGCCTTTACAAGCCCTCCGTTTTTAACAGCCGAGGCAAACACCTTGAATCCCGCATTTTTCACAATATCTGATATATCACATAATTCCAGACCAAATCGCATATCCGGCCGGTCAATACCAAATCTTGACATAGACTCTTCATAGGTGATCCGGTCAAAGGGCGTGTCAATGTCAAGGTTACGAACCTTTTTAAAGACCTCTTTTATAAGACCTTCAGTGATCTCCATGATATCATCTTCACCCACAAATGAGAGTTCCATGTCAATCTGGGTAAACTCAGGCTGACGATCTGCCCTTAAATCTTCATCTCTGAAGCACCGGACAATCTGATAATATCTTTCAAACCCACTTATCATAAGAAGCTGCTTGAACAACTGGGGGGACTGAGGAAGTGCATAAAAACAGCCGTGATTGACGCGGCTTGGTACCAGATAATCTCTTGCCCCTTCCGGTGTGCTCTTTGTTAAAAACGGGGTCTCAATATCAAGAAATCCTCTGTCATTCAGATAATCTCTGACAGCCCTTGAGGCAGTATGCCTTGCAATCATGTTTTTTTGAAGCTGGGGACGACGAAGATCTAGATGTCTGTACTGAAGACGGATACTTTCAGATGCCTCTACTCTATCTTCAATCTGAAACACCGGTGTCTGTGCATGGCTTAAAATCTTAAGTTCGTTGGCAAATACCTCAATCGCTCCAGTAACCATTTTTTCATTAACCATCTCATCTGGACGAGCGACCACTTTTCCTCTGATGCCAAGGACAAATTCGCTTCTTATCACCTGAGCCTTTTCATGAACCGAAAATGATATTTCAGGATTAAATACAACCTGGGTAAGCCCCTCTCGATCCCTGAAGTCAACAAATATGACTCCGCCATGATCACGACGCCGCTGCACCCATCCCATGAGTACAACCTCTTTTCCCACATCGCTTTTTCTTAACTCACCACATGTGTGAGATTTTCGCATATTTCCAAGTAAATCTGTCAACTGTTTTTCCTCGTTTAATTTGTCTGTTTCATTAAGAAATTTTAATCCAGCAACAATTAAAGCGGTGCTGCCTATATATCTTCTTTACTATTCAGGAATCTATACTCTGCTCAAAAGAGTTTGAATCTGCTCAACTGGATTGTCTGTTGTGATAAAATATTGTTCTTTTGTCTTCATGTCTCTCAACACAAGTGCATTATCTTCAATCTCCTGATCTCCGGCTATTAGAACATAGGCACAATTAAGTTTGTCTGCTCTTTTCATAAGGCTTTTAAGGCTTCGTCCGCTGTAATCTGTTTCGGTTCTTATACCTGCAATATTTAAAGCAGAAGACCAGAGATATGCAAGCCTGAAAGCTTTTTCCCCTATTGGAATAATAAAAAGATCCGGAAACCTTGCAGAAAGAAGTTTCATAAAATCAGATTGAAGATCATCTTTAGGACTACTATCTTGAGTTTGAGTCAGTTTCTCGTTTACCATCTGTGCAACGATTTCTGCAAGCCTGTCAAGGCCGATAGCAAAGCCAATTCCATATGTATCAGGCCCGTCCAGCTCTTTAATCAAAGCGTCATACCTGCCACCTCCTGCCACAGCACTTTGAGCACCCAAAGCTGTGGTCAGTATTTCAAAGGTGGTTTTTGAATAATAGTCCAACCCCCTTACAAGAGTTTTATCTACAGTAAAATCAACATTCTGATCCTTAAGAACACTCTTAACGGTTTCAAAGTGGTCACGGCATCCATTACAAAGATGCCCAAGGGTTGAAGGAGCATCTTTCAGGGCTTCCCTGCATGTTGGAACCTTACAGTCTAAAGTTCTTAACGGGTTCTTCTCCATTCGTCTTATGCAGTTTTCGCACAAGTGCTCTTTTTTATCATTAAGAACGCTTAGCAGCTCCTTTTGAAAAGTAGGTCGACACTCCTTACATCCAAGGGAATTGATATGTGCTTTGAGTTCTGAAAGTCCAAGGCGTTTAAAGAGCTCATTTAATATCAGGATGAGCTGTGCATCAATATATGGAGAGGCTATACCAAACACCTCTGCATTAATCTGATAAAATTGCCGATACCTGCCTTTTTGTGGCCTTTCTCTTCTAAACATAGGTCCTATTGTGTAGAGTTTCTGTACAGGATCTGATGAGCCCATGTTGTGCTGAATATAGGATCTGACAACTGATGCTGTGGCTTCCGGTCTCAGGGTCAACTTATCCCCTTTTCTGTCAGCAAATGTATACATCTCCTTCTCTACAATGTCGGTAGTCTCTCCAATGCTGCGTGCAAAGAGCTCTGTTTTTTCCATTATCGGAATGCGGATTTCCTGAAATCCAAAATTCTCAAACAGCTCTGATGCAGTTTTTTCAATAGCCTGCCACAGGAAAGTATCTGCTGGTAATATATCTCTGAAACCTCGTATGGTCTGTATCATTTTTCCTCACCATTTTACGTAAAATTTGCCTTCCATGCCGTTATTATTTATGCTGTCTGGATTATAGGCAATGAAAATAAATCTCTTCTATACCTGTTTATATGCTTTATAGTCAATCACTAAATCCTTCTCCAAAGCATGAAACCTCTTCCTTTGGACATAAGTACCTTGCAGCACAATTACTACTTCATTTAAATTTATGTGAAAGTCTCTTTCAATAGCCGTGATTATATGACTTTCATTCTTCGTTGTGGCCGAGAGCCAATACCCCGCTCCGGCCGTGCCGGTTATTGAGCAAAAAGAGAGCTCGGGTTATTAAAATATTGGCTGGATTGAATTTTATGAACGACAAGGCAAGGTATTTTTGGCATAGATTTAGATTATTAATAATTGAGTTGAACATGGATTTAATAAATGGTAAAAATTAATAAATCAGATTAAGCAAATAGTTATTTGAGTAACTTAATGTATTAGGATGATTAGATGTGAACTACCTCTACCCTGAAGAGATAGGGGTTTTACGCCACTCTTATAAATTTTACAATAAAATGAGGAAAAGGCCATGCAAAACAGAATAACGACAACATCACTTTATAAAATGAAGAAAGATGGAAAGAAGATCACTGCATTAACCGCATATGATTATCCCTTTGCAAGCATGGTAGATGCAGCAGGTATTGACATTATTCTTGTTGGAGATTCTCTTGGAATGGTTGTTCAGGGTAAAGAGAACACACTTCCGGTTACCATGGAAGAGATACTGTATCACACATCAATGGTATCAAGAGCCTGTTCATATTCAATGGTAGTGGGTGATATGCCATTTATGTCCTATCATCTCTCTCTTGAAAAAGCGATAGAGAACGCTGGTAGATTCTTAAAAGAGGCCGGAGCTTCCGCTGTAAAACTTGAGGGTGGTGCAGATGTGTGTGATGTAATCAGTGCCATCTCAAAGGCATCTATTCCTGTTCAGGCCCACATTGGGTTAACCCCCCAGTCTGTCCATCAGATGGGCGGATTCAAGGTACAAAGGGATGAGCAGAGACTCATGGAAGATGCTATCAAAGTTCAGGATGCAGGAGCTTTTTCTGTGGTACTGGAAGGCATTCCATCTTCTATTGCTGCCAAAATCACCAAAGCTCTTGAGATTCCAACTATAGGGATTGGTGCAGGTCCTGATTGCGATGGACAGATTCTGGTGCTCCATGACATGCTTGGCATCAACACCAGAACTTTGCCCAAATTTGTCAAAAAATATGCTGATCTCAATATTGTGGCACAGCAGGGGCTTAAGCAGTATGCTGATGAGGTGAGAGAGGGAATTTTTCCTTCAAAGGATTATGAGTACAAATAATGAAACCTCAAAAGATCTCCATTGTAGGATGCGGGCGTGTAGGTACAGCTCTGGCGGTATTTCTCTCCAAGGCTGGGTATGAGATTGCAGGTGTTGCAAGCAGAACACTCTTTTCTGCTGAAAAAACCGTTAAAGCTGTTTTGGCTCAGGGTAGTAGCGAAGAGATAAAGATTTATAGCTCTCCGGCTGAATCTGCAATGGCAGGAGATATTGTTTTTATAACGACACCGGATCACCTTGTTAGTAGCGTCTGTTCGGATATTAGTGCCGACAATTCTGTAAAAATTGCTGACAAGACCATTTTCCATTGCAGCGGGGCCCTCTCCTCGTGCATACTTTCACCTGCTGCTGACAAAGGAGCAAATACCGGCTCTATCCATCCCCTTCAAAGTTTTGCACCATACACACCAGGCCAGAAATCCCCGTTCGTAGGAATCAATGTATCTGTAGAAGGTAACGAAAAGGCTCTGACAATTGGCAAGAGTTTGATTCATGATCTGGGCTCTAACTACTTCACGATTCCTACAGAAGCAAAGACTCTTTACCATGCAGCAGCAGTTGTTGCCTCCAATTACCTTGTAACGCTTGAAAATTTTGCCCTTAAGCTTTTGAAAGAGGCTGATATTCCTGAGAATAAAGGCTATGAAATCCTTGAGCCTCTGATTCAGGGAACGCTTACCAATATCAAAAACAGAGGATCTGTAGCAGCATTGACAGGACCTGTTGCTCGTGGCGATGCACAGATTGTTGAGAAGCATATAAGAGATATTGATGAAAAATTGCCCGAATTCTCAAAATTGTATCGGATAATGGGGCAATATACCCTGAGACTTGCGGAAAAGAGGGAAGAGCTTGATCAGGTATCTGTTGAAGCATTGACAGAAGTTTTTCATGGATCAGGATAGCAGAGAATGCTTGCACACAAAATTTCATCTGACAAATTCAGTTATGCTGACTATCTTTCATGGCCTGACCATGAGCATTGGGAAATCATAGATGGAGTTGTGTCAGCCATGCTGTAGAAGGCTTGACTTTTGATTTGCTTGAATTATGGGCATAAAATCGACTATTCAATTTGACACAAAGTTTTTTTAAAACATTCGGGATAAACAAACACTTAATGATAAAAGTCCATAATCTCAATAAAATCTACAAATCAGTTCACGCACTCAAAGATGTCAATCTCCATGTAAAATCAGGTGAGCTTTTTGCGTATCTTGGCCCTAACGGAGCAGGCAAAAGCACCACAATCAGAATCTTGACCGGCCTTACACAGCCTAATTCAGGAAGCGTAAGTCTCAATGGTTTTGATCTTAAGAACAGCAGTATCAAAAGCCGGCAGCAGTGCGGTCTTGTACCTCAGTCAATCAATCTTGACCAGGAGCTTTCTGTTTATGAAAATTTGACCATTCACGGGCTTCTTTTCCGTATGGGAAAGGCCGAACGTAATGAGAAAATAGAGGAGCTCCTCAACTATGTGGATTTAAGCCATAGACAGCAAAGCCTTGTAAAAGAGCTTTCCGGCGGCATGAAACGAAGGCTTATGATTGCAAGAGCACTCATGCACTCACCTTCAGTACTCTTTCTTGATGAGCCGACCGTAGGTCTTGATGCCGGAATGAGACGTAAAATATGGGCTTTAATCAAGAAAATCCAGCAGCAAGGCACAACCATCTTTCTTACTACACATTATATTGAAGAGGCAGAGTTTCTGGCTGATCGAGTTGCTTTTTTGGATACAGGTACTCTTCTAGTGGTAGATACGCCTTCAAATCTTATGACAACACTTGGAACATGGGCTCTGGATCGTTTGATAGACGATAAGATGGAGCCAATATATTTTAACAGCAGGGACGATGCAAACCATTACATTGCAACCCATAAGGAGAGCTTTACATTGCGTCGTGTAAATCTTGAAGATGCTTTTCTCTCAATGACAGGAAAAAAAGTCAAATGATCCATTCACTCTTTGCCGTCTATTACAGAGAGATGCTGATCATGCGACGCAGGCTTACCCGTCTTGTACCGTCATGGTCTGTATCCCCTCTTCTTTATCTGATAGCCTTTGGATATGCCATGGGCAAACATGTTGAGATTGACGGCCACTCTTATATGGAGTTTCTCATTCCAGGGCTTATAGCCATGAACAGCATGACCCAGTCATTTGCCATTGCCAGTGAAATCAATATTGCCAGATTTTACTGGCATATATTTGAGGAGATTCAGGCAGCTCCGGTAAGTGATTTTTCCTATGTGGCAGGAGAGGTTCTGGCCGGTATTACCAGAGCATTTCTATCCACCTGTGTAATCCTGATTCTCGGTCTCATGTTTGGCGTGACTCTTTCTTGCAATCTTCTTTTCTGGCTTGCCATTCTTCTTAACAGCTTTGTTTTTGCATCCCTTGCAGTTGGGCTTGCCATGCTTGTAAAATCGCACGGAGACCAAGTGTTGCTCACAAGTTTTGTAATTACTCCAATGGCGTTTCTTGGCGGTACATTTTTTCCGCTTGAAAATTTTCCAGAATGGGGACAAAGATTGGTTTATATACTTCCTATAACCCATGCAGCCCAAGCCATCAGAAGTGCTTCATTCGGCAATATTCCACCAATATCTTCATATCTTGTGCTATTTTTTACAGGCTGCATCTTTTTTTTCATATCTGTCTTATGCGTAAAAAAGGCAAAGGACTGAATAATTGACTGTTTGAATGAAGTGGACATTATAGAATTTGCAGGCTGATGCATCTCAAAGCTAAATTTTGATCACTTTATCCGCAAACTGCATGGAACTTACAATATCAAGCATATTTGTGGTCTCTCCGACTTTCTTTGCATCAAGAAGATTAAAGTGGGTCAGACAGGTGCCGCACACCATGATTTTTATCCCGTCAGCTTCATATTGCAGCAGATCTTCAAGCACCAGAGAGCCTTCAATGGTTAGTTTTACTCCATTGTTCACAAAGACAAGCATCCAAAGATCATCTCCCATCTCTTTTATGGTTTTAATAAAGCTTACCATAAGTTTTTTACCAAGCTCGTCATCACCAAAGCCAACTCTGTCTGTTGCTGCAAAAACCATGATCTTTTGTTGAGTCTCTTTAGCTGACAAATCATTGTTAGACAAGGAGGATGGTTGCGAACCTGACGATGTTGATGAAGGAGCCGAGGCTGAATATTTTGTTGTCTTTCCAGACTCTCCTGCTGACTCTGTAGTTCCAGCTAAAATATTGGCCTTTCCGGTTATCTCAAATTCTCCCTTTTTAGGAACAACTTCCACCTCAAATGACCTGGATGCTAAAAAACGTGAGACATTTTCCATAGAGGCTTCATTATCAACAACTATACTTATTTCCTGATGGCTTGAATCATCAAGAGCCTTTTTGACCATTAGAACAGGTGCAGGACAAGACAAACCGCGTGCATCAAATAGTTTCGACATTATATCTATTCCTTTTTACTCGAAAAAAATATTCTGATTTTAGGCACCCTTCATATCATCTCAAAAGTAGTTTACACTTTTTTTTAGAAAACCCTCTAAAAATTGGAATGCAGTTTGTAAACCGGTAAATGAAGCATGCCAAAAAATTATTCTGATTTTAAAAGTCCATTTTGAATTTGTAATTCAAAAAAGGGTCAGTTGAGTTATTCCACTACAATCATCCCTTTGATATCTTTATTGTAATTACGCTCACAAACTCTGCCAATAATGGCGGCATCTTCGACTCCTTCGTCAATTAACATTTTTATTAGATGTTGTGATTGATTTTCAGGGCATCCCATCAAAAGGCCTCCAGAAGTTTGTGGATCGAACAAAATATCTCTCATTATCGGTGTTACACTGGATTTTAATTCTACCAGGCATTGCCTGAACTTTCTGTTGCCATGAGCACCTGACGGCACAAATCCCATTGAAGCAAATTCCACAGTTTCCGGTAATATCGGTACAAGAGATGAATCAAGCACTGCACCGATATCACTGCCTGAAATCATCTCTGCCAGATGTCCAAGCAGACCAAAGCCTGTCACATCAGTACATGCAGATATATCAAAATTGTCCATAATTTTGGCGGCATACTTGTTTAGAGTGGACATAACACGCACTGCCAAATCAATGGTGGATTGAGATGCAAGGCCTCCTTTTACAGCAGTATTTATAATACCTGTCCCAAGAGGTTTTGTGAGAATCAGGCAATCCCCAGATTTCAACCCCTTATTTGCAAGTATTCTCTTTGGATGGACAAAGCCTGTTATGGAAAGTCCATATTTAAACTCGTCATCTTCAATGCTATGTCCTCCTAAAAGTACGGTGCCAGACTCTTTAAGTTTATCAATACCGCCTGAAAGCACTTCCCTTAAAACCTCACCCCCCAATTTTTGCAAGGGAAATGCCACAAGATTCATGGCAGTTTTTGGAACGCCTCCCATTGCATAGACGTCAGACAGAGCGTTTGCCGCAGCAATCTGACCAAAGGCAAACGGATCATCAACAATTGGTGTAAAGAAATCAACCGTCTGAATCAGGGCAAGCTCTTCAGATATCTTATATACACCCGCATCATCAGAGGTTCCAATGCCAATCAGTACATTTTCATCTATAGGAAAAGATAGACCGCACAGTGCTCTCTCCAGATCCCCTGGAGAAAGTTTAGAAGCTCATCCTGCACCTTTCACGTTCTGGGTTAGCTTAACTTTTAAGCTTCTGTTTTTGCTGCGATTATGATCTTGTTGCTTATGAGTTTTTGTCATTTTTTATTCCCTAAAAAATATAAAGATCACAGAGATGTGAATTAAATCTGAAATGTATTCTGGAAATGTAAATGTTCAAGAATAGACATAAAGGTAAGAAGAGGCAAATTGATAATTTGATTAATTAAGAATGAAAACGATAGCTTTTACAAATGGGATCTAAATATCGTTAATAAGGAGGGGTTGTAATGAGGATACTGAGATGGACAAGACAAATGTTCACATCCCCACTAAAATTCAGGGGTAAAAAAAGACAGGTTCCTGATTTCATTCCTCCCACTAAAAATTTGAATGAGAGGAATGCAAATGGTTACCGGACAATTTCTTACCATGAAAATGCATTCTTACGTTCATGATTCAGGGTAGCCGAAACACGGGCATGCCCGTTTAATGCAAGAAATCTATTTGATTGAGGTTACAGCACAATGTGCTTTTAAGATTACAAATCTGGCTGTTGAACCGAGAATCATCTTCTGAGTTCTTGATTTCTTTTTGATTCCCACAAAAATATGATCAATGTCATTCTCTTTGGCATACAAAACAATATCCTCTCCCGGAGAGAGACCTCTTACGCTCTGGTGTGCCAAAAATTTTACACCAGCATCTTCCATAAACTTTCTTGCAAACTCAAGATCTTTTTCCGCCTGAACAATATCAGATGGTTTTTCACTATCTCCCCCCTCCATGGAGGTTATAACATGGACAAATGCGTTAGTGAGCAGAGCATAATCCCTTGCAAGTTTTAAAGCCCTTTCACCCACCTCGCCGCCATTGTATCCAACCATGATATTCATAGAACTCTCCAAACCGAGCCCAAACCCTTCAAGTCTGAGGAAAAAATATTAACACTTCTGGCCGTTGAATAAATTCATCACAATTCTGGCTGTGGAAATAGCCAGTTTTGATCTGTAATTTACATCCAGCGTTTACGCCGTTTATAGGATTTTATGTTTTTAAAAGATTTTCTTCCGCCACCTTGAGTTACACCAAGATAAAATTCCTTTACATCGGGGTTATCCTTAAGTTCATCCGCAGCTCCCTCAAGGACAATTCTACCTGATTCCATAATATAAGCATAATCAGCAATTTCAAGGGCAATTCTGGCATTCTGTTCAACCACAAGGATGGTGGTTCCGGTAACTTTGTTTATCTCAAGGATATTGTCAAAAATCTCCTTGACAAGCAGAGGAGCAAGTCCAAGAGATGGTTCATCCAGCATAAGCATCTCAGGAGCTGCCATCAATGCTCTTGCAATTGCTATCATCTGTTGCTCTCCCCCAGAGCTATAACCAGCCATTCGATTAATAATGTTGGAAAGACGTGGAAAATGTCTGTACATTAACTCATAATCTTTATTGATCCTGGCATGACCGTCCCGACGAGTTATGGATCCGACCCTTATATTCTCGCTCACTGTAAGGTGCTTGAATACCCGTCTGCCCTCCGGCACCATAACTGCCCCATTACGCACAACTTCTGTACCAAGTTTGTTGGTGATATCCTGTCCCCTGAACCTGACATACCCCTCTTTTATAATACCGTTTTCCGGTTTCAGCAGACCACTTATGGCACGCAAAGCCGTGGTTTTACCTGCCCCGTTGGTGCCAAGCAGAGCAACAATACTTCCCTTTTTCACACTGAGACTGACACCTCTTAAAACCTGAACAATGTCGTTATATACAACTTCGATATTGTTGACTTCAAGAATATTTTCCTGTTCTGATTTATTTTTTTGTAGTGCTGCTTTTGCCATAATGAACTCCGGAAGAGCCCTTTTTATCAACGTGAAAGGGCAATACATATCATTGTTTAAAAGCTCCCCACCATTACTTCAGATGAGGAGCTTTGGATATCAATCTATTTTATTTTTTTCATGTACTCTGATGTGATAGGTTCGCCTATCTTACGAAATTTGCCCTGTTGAACGCTGTAAATCTGGAGAGAATCAACTCCGGCACGATCGGTTAACGAATAGGTTACTGGCCCGACTGTAGTTGGGGGTTGGTAGGAATTATCACCATTCATGGCATTTAGTTCATCATATAGAGTCTTTCTGCTGATCTCAAGCCCCTTCTCTTTGGCTCTACGGATAACTTCCGTTGTAACCTGAGCTACCATGATCCCATTTGCATAGTTATGTGAATTAGCGGCCTTCTCGTCACGGCCATATTTTTTTGCAAGCTCAAGCTGTGCATCTGTTCCTGGTCCAGGCTCTGAGGTAATTGTATAAGATGTTGTCCATAAAAAATTTTCAGCAGCATTTCCTGCAAGATCAATCAGATCATTGCCACCGGTATAATGTGCCCCGAGGAATGTTATTTTGCCGTTTTCCCCAAAAGTTTTTGCAATTATACTAAGACGGGAAGCATCTTTGAGCATTGTTGCAACAGGAGATTGAATAGTTTGGCATATAACATACTGAACCCCTTTACTCATAAGACGCTGGAGCATGGCTGTGTTATCAAGGTCATTACCATGTTCAACAACCTCAACTATCTCCATGGCAAGTCCTGCAGCAACAGCTTTTTCGACATCACTTACCGGTCCGCGTCCAAATGCTGATGGATGGATAAACATGGCGGCTTTTGGTTTATCTCCTTTATGATTTTTTACAACATACTCTGCAAGCGATACTGCCTGTTCAGAATATGAGGCAATGGGAAGAAATATATATTTGGAGTCTTCCACGTTTCCTGCATGAAAAGAGGCCGGAAGTACAGGAATCTGAACCTCGTCAAAATCTTTTTTTAGAGCAAGTGTGCTTCCTGTTGAATAGTTAAGATAAAATACAATGCCCTGATCTAAAAAATCTTCAAAATTTCTTTTTGTCACGTCTGTCTGATACTGGTCATCTTTTATTGTGCAGTCAATAGTATCCTCTCCAAGCAGCTTGGTATCGTTTACAAAGCGAAAATAGTCCTCAACTCCTTTTGCATAGGGATTTCCAGCATCAGATGTAGGACCTGTGATGGCAAGCGAGAGTCCGACCTTGTAAACCTTCCCTCCAGCATTTGCATAAGATGACATTCCAATAATCAGTGTAATAGTAAGTAATAGACGAATCCATCCTGTGTTTCTGCCTTTCATGTGACCTCCTTAAATCTTTTAAATTGTTCTTTTATTATTTAGACAAGCTAACAATCTTTTTTACCGTTAAACGCTCATGGCCGGATTCGGCTACCCCCGACCATGAAAAGCAAATCTGTTTTCACGGTAAAATACATTCTGATTTTCATGTTTAACAAACTCTTTACAGCTTTTGAAATGAAGCACTCCCCACCGCAAGCAGCGGGGTATCAGCTCAAACACTACGCCCCACCACAATTGGGCGGGGTATTAAACCCGAGCTACGCAATAAATGGACATTCGATAATCATCTAATAACGGAAAGGCCATGTTTTTGTATAGGATTTTACAATTCTCCACCAATTGGCAATGCCTCTTGGTTCAAACATCAAAAACAGAACAATCACAAGACCAAAGGTAAAAGGACGAAGGGCAGTGGCTAAATTCATGGCAGATGGCAGGTAGTTGGCTGCATATTCAGAAAATTTCTCCACCTGAAGGTTGAGGATCTCTATGGCTGCAGGCCCCCAAAAAGATCCGTTAATAGTGCCAAGTCCCCCGACAATTGCCATTGCAAGATATGTTATTGAGTGGTGAAGTGTAAAAGATTCAATTCCCGCACCTTTATAAAGAAATGCATGGACAGCACCTGCAACACCTGCAAAAAAGCCTGACAAGGCAAATGCATAAACCTTTGTAAATCCAGGATGCATTCCCATTGCATCGGCTGCACGATCGTTGTCTCTGACTGCTACAAGTGCTCTGCCGTAGCGGGTTTTAAAAAGATTGCGTATGCCAAACCCTAACAAGACAATCAGCACAAGAGCAACATAATACCAGAAAGTATAGTGGTCGTTTCGCCCGATATCTCCTGTAAACCACGTAACTCTGCCGACAGATATTGTCTGGCCCTGGTTGAAAAAGGTCATGAATTTGATAACCCATTCAAAAATCATCTGGAACGACAGCGTGGCAATTGCAAGATAAAGATGCTTAAGTCGAAGAGAGGGCAGCCCGACAATTGCACCGGTTATGGCACCAGCAGTGCCGCCGGCAAGAATAAGGAGCGGCCACATATGTGTTATCAAAAAATGGCTGTCACCAAGTACGCGGGAGAATGAGGCCACAGTATAGGCACCCACACCGACAAACGCAGCGTGACCGATGGAGATTAAACCTGCAAATCCAGTTACCAGATTTAGTCCAAGAACAGCAATAACAGCAATCAATATATTATTAATCACAAGCATATATGGCCTGCTCAAAGAAAAAAAGATAGGCCAGATAAAAAGAGCAGACAAAAAAATTGAAAAAATCAATCTATCAAGGCTTGTTAAAAAGGTACGCTGTTCTTCTTTGTAAGTTATAAAAAAATTTCCTGTTGCCAACCATCTGTTTGCTGCCATGATTTATACCCTTTCAATTTCGTGTATTCCAAAAAGTCCATGAGGTTTTATCAGAAGAATAATCAGAAGAATAATGTAGGGTAAAACTTCTCCAGTTCCGTTCAGTCCAAAGTTACCATCAAGATAACCTCCGGCAAACTGCTGGATCAGCCCCATTATGATACCTGCTACAACAGCACCGAGAATAGAATCAAGCCCCCCAAGTATAACCACGGGAAACACCACAACACCAAAAGCGTGAAGCGTGTCAAAATTTAGTCCGGTAATGTTGCCGATAATGCCTCCGGCTGCTGCTGCTGACAGACCCGCTGTTGCCCATGCAAGACCAAACACGCTTGGCACAGAGATTCCTACAGACATCGAGGCGAACTGGTCATCTGATACAGCACGCATTGAAATTCCCACAGTAGATTTTTTGAAAAACCAGGAAAATCCTCCGATAAGCACAACCGTAATTATGACTCCCACAAGCTGTGTCCAGGATATGGATACCCCGTAAATGGAGATAGGTTCTGCTGGAAGAAAGAGAGGGAATGAAAAATTTTTTGTTCCAAACGGAGTAAGATAGATCAACCCGTCCAAAATGGAGGCAAGTCCTATTGTTACCATGATAACCGAAATTATAGGCTCTCCAATCAGCCTGCGAAGAAAAATTCGTTCAACACTCCAGGCCAATAAAAAAGTAATCAACATGCTTATAAAAAATGAGATATAGATGGGAATTGATGCCCACACGGTCAAGGCATATGTTATAAACGCACCAGAGGCTATAATCTGTCCATGTGCGAAATTGGCAACCCTGCTTGATTTATAGACAAGAACTAATCCAAGAGCTGCCAGAGCATATATGGAGCCTACCACCACACCACTTACAACAATCTGAAAAAAATAGCTCACTTTTCACCTTCTATTCTATTGAAAAATTATCCAAAGTATCCAGGAGTTTATGTTAAAGTCTCTTTAAATAGCCGTGATTATATGATTTTCACTTTTCGTTGTGGCCGAGAGCCAATACCCCGCTCCGGCCGTGCCGGTTATTTACATCAGTACGGAGTCTATCTGAACGCATCATAAAACGTGATACGGGTTTTAACACTTGTGGACTGCCCATCCTGGTACTGAAACTTAGCTTCTACATCCTTAGTTTCAACAGCTTCATCATAAAGACCATCATACAGGTTACGATATCGCTCCATGACAACCTTGCGCCGTATTTTTCCTGTTTTTGTAAGTTCTCCGTCATCCACATCAAGAAGTTTGTAAAGCAGCACAAATCTTCTGATCTTAAAGTGCTCCTTTTCAACTCGCTCATTAACCCCTTTTACCTGTTCAAGAATCAGTTGTGCCACCTCTTTTTTTCCGGCAAGGTCCATATAAGTTGTATAAGAGACACCTCTATCTTCTGCCCATTTGCCAACAACTTCAGGATCAATATTGATCAAGGCGGTTACATATTCACGTTTATCTCCAAAGATCACCGCCTCTTTGATGTATGGGCTGAACTTTAGCTTGTTTTCCAGAAACATAGGGCTGAACATCTCGTTGTTATGATTATGCATAACATCGGAAAGACGATCAATCACCACAAGATGTCCGAAATCATCAATATACCCTGCATCACCTGAATGGAGCCACCCGCCTTCTAAAAGCTCTGCGGTTTTTTCCGGCTGTTCAAAATATCCAGGAGAGACAGACGCAGACTTTGATAGAATCTCTCCCTCTTCACTGATACGGCACTCAGTGCCTGGAAGGGGCATTCCCACAGTATCTGGCCTTACATCCCCGTCCCGATGCATGTAGGCTATTCCTGTTATCTCTGTCTGTCCATAAATCTGCTTTAAATTAACACCTATTGCCTGATAAAAGGTGAAAAGCTCTGGTCCAAGAGCTGCTCCGCCGGTGTAGGCACGCCTCAGGCGAAGAAGTCCCATCTGGTTGATCAAGGGGCGAAAAATAATCTGTTTGCCAAGCCATGCGGTAAGTTTGAGCATGGGAGGAAGTTTTTTTCCTCCCATTCGATATTTTGCAGCCTCCTGGCCTATTTCAATAAAATAGTTGTAAAGCAGTTTGTTGAATCCGTAGGACTGGTCAATCTTAAGCCATATGGCAGAACGAATTGATTCGTAAATTCTGGGTGCACCAAACATGAAATGGGGCCCGATCTCCTTTAAATCAGACATAGCGGTTTCAACTGATTCAGGAAAATTGATGGTGATGCCTGTAGCCATGGCGATTCCAAAAGAGTTCATCTGCTCTCCAATCCAGGCAAAGGGAAGAAACGAGACATATTCATCACTGGGTTCAAGAGGATCAACCTTTGTGATCTGTACCCCCATGTTTATATAGTTTCTGTGGGTCATCATGGTGCCTTTGGGCATGCCGGTTGTACCTGATGTAAGACACAGATGGCAAACATCATCCGGATGGCCCAAATCAACCAAGGAGTCAAAAAGACCTGGCTCTTTTGAATGAAGTTCATCCCCCAGTTTATAAATATCTGTTATGGAGATAAACCACTTGTCTGACCTGTAATTTCGCATGCCTCGCGGGTCTTCATAAATTACTTTTTTAACTGCTGGTATTCTTTCTCTTATCTCAACTAATTTGTCCACCTGCTCCTGGTTATCACAAAATACTGCTGTAATTTTCAGAGAATTTACAATATCCGCGATCTCATCAGGCATTGTGGTTTGGTATATTCCAGCAGAAACAGCACCAAGAACATGAGATCCGATCGCAGCAAAAAGCAGTTCGGGAATATTATCACTTATGATCGCCACCGTATCGCCTTTTTTAATTCCGATCTGCCTCATACCCAAAGCGGTTTTCCTGACATGGGAATAATAGGATTTCCATGTATAGGTATTCCATATGCCGAAATCCTTTTCCCGCAAAGCAACTTTATTTCCGCTGTAATTGACCCTGAGACGGAGTAGTTGAGGAATAGAATATTCCGTCAATTTTTCGCTATTTTCCACTGGTTACCATACCTCCTGAGATTTCGCTGTTTTTCCTGTGGCCTATGTATGCCTTGATGTGGCTATGTATGTCTTGTTTGATTTTGCTCTATTTTTCTGGCCGGCGTGTCGATTCTTCATGATCGGTGTGTGACATTCTTAAGATTTCGCTGCTTTATCCTGACGCCTATTGTGCTTTCAGGGTTGGGTATCGAGGGGAAAAATACTTTAAACATTTAATAGCCTAAAATCTAATAATAGCCTAAAAATCCACCAGACACTCTAATCTTTAAGAGATACTACTCATTTCCGATATAGGCTTCAATCACCTTGGGGTTGGATGCAACCTCTTCCGGAGTACCTGAACCTATAAGCTGACCAAAATCAAGAACATGTATCCTGTCTGAAATGTCCATTACAACGCCAAGATCATGCTCCACTAGAACTACGGTAACCCCCCGCTCTTTTTGAATATCCATGATGAAGCGGACGATATCCTCTTTTTCCTCAAGGTTCATGCCAGCCATAGGTTCATCAAGAAGCAGCAGATCAGGATCAAGAGTAAGTGCTCTTGCCACCTCTACTTTTTTCTGAACTCCGTAACTTAAATTCCCCACGAGGCTTTTTCTGTATGGTTCAAGCTCCATGAAGTCTATGACCTCTTCCACAAATTTTCGGTTTTCAGCCTCAACTCTAGAGGCTTTACCCCAGAAAATCAGAGCTTCAAAAAAGTTGTATTTAAGCTTTATATGGCGGGCAAGAAGAAGATTGTCTAAAACGGAAAGACCCCTGAACAGTTCAAGGTTTTGAAAAGCACGGGCGATCCCCATGCTTGAGACCTCGTGGGGTGAGGAGTGTGTAAGATTTTTACCACAGTAGTTAATCTGACCCTCTGTGGGATGATAAAAACCTGATATGCAGTTTAACATACTGGTTTTTCCAGCACCGTTGGGTCCGATAATTGAGGTGATCAATCCCTTTTCAATCGCCATGTTTACATGTGACAAAGCATTGAGTCCACCAAAAGAAAGGGTAACTTCAGAAATATTTAGATATGTCATAAATTCAATTCACCGGTCATTTTAGACGTTATAGGTCGTTTAAGGCTTTACCATGAAAATGCATTTTGATTTTCATAATTCTGGAAGGTCAGAATGCGACCATGCTCGCTCAACGATCTTTCAACGCTGGTTGCGAGATCTATTATTCATTTTTTGAATTTACGTTCATTGAGTAACACAAGCATCTTCAACAAACCATTCATTTGATGATTTTATCAAATTCTTTTATAAATTGGCAAAAAGTATATAGAGGGAGATATTTTGTGAATGGCATTCATATACACATGGGATATTATTTTAGTCAAGTAAAAATTTACATTTTCTTTGTATTGCAGTAAAAATCTATTCTAATTTTCATATTTAAATTCTTACGGTGCAAAGAGCAACCTTACTTTACCTAAATTGTGTTGACTCCAAATACTTTCATGAGATAAATATAATCCTAACCTGGATGAACCAAAATCAAAAATTATTTCCCGATTCTCTTGCAAAAATAACACTAAAATATAGGGATAAGAATCTAATCCTGATTTCGAGCGTTTTGTATTTATGATCTTTTCATGAAAATTTAACCCGCCACAAGATAAAAATCAAAACAGTCACATTTGAAAGAGAGAAAAAAATGAAAATATTCAAAACATCATCAGATATGAGGGCATGGTCTGATTCCATGCACAAGGCTGGAGAAACTATAAGTTTTGTTCCAACAATGGGTTATCTTCATGAGGGGCACCTTTCGCTTATGGAACAAGGTACAAATATCAGCTCTGCCCTGGTAGTAAGCATTTTTGTGAATCCAACACAGTTTGGTGAAAATGAAGACCTTGATGCTTACCCTACAAACATTGAAAGAGATCTCAATCTTATAAAGTCAAAGGGTGCAAAGGCTGCCTTCCTTCCTGACAGAAAAGAGATTTACCCCGAGAACTATCAAACATATGTGACACTAGAACAGCTCCCAAACCACCTTTGCGGCCTATCCAGACCTGTACACTTCAGAGGAGTGGCGACTATTGTCAGCAAACTCTTTAATATTGTAAGACCAGACGCAGCGATATTTGGCACCAAGGATTTTCAACAATTACAGGTGATCAGACAATTAAACAGGGATCTCAATTTTGGCATTAACATCATTGGAGCACCTATTGTCAGGGAGAGTGACGGACTTGCCATGAGTTCAAGAAATGCATACCTTAAGCCAGATCAGAGAGATTCTGCCTTAAGTCTGTCAAAAGCATGCTCTAAAGTAAAGGAGATGGTTAAAGCAGGGGAAAAAAATGCAAGCAGGATAAAGTCACACGTGAAAGAGTTTATAGAATCTTTTCCTGATACTCAGATTGACTATCTAAGTATCTGCAATCCTGATACTCTCAATGAAGTTGAGGAAATTGACAGGGAAGTACTGTTTGCACTTGCGGTACAAGTTGGAAGAGCGAGACTTATAGATAATATCTTGGTATAATCAATCGATCTTAAAGGCTTATTATGCATAAACTGGCATGACTCCATTCTGGGCATACCGAATAATAAAGATCACGACTCATTTTCATGGTAAAATTTAAGAACAATAAGTTCCTAAATGAGGAGTGCCCGTAGTTTGGCCACCCCTTACCATGAAAATCAAAATACATTTTCATGGTAAAAAACCTGAAATAGAGAATGCTATAGACATACCAAAAGCCTTATGAAAAGACGACAAAATTAAACAATAGCCTTTCATTCAGATATAACAATCACTACTCTGCACCCCTTCATGAGAAGATGACGTTCAGGCATTCTCTGAAGTTTATCTGCATCAGACATACTTACGACAATAGTATTGTTTTTGTCTCCATCCCTTCTCAACCCCTTGATCATAATAGGGTTGTTCCCAATTTTACGCGATGTTGCTTCAGGTTCAAGAGAGCAAATATAACTGCAAACTCCCCTTTCAACAGCGTATTTACGACTTATGAACGTTGGACTGTAGATCTCTTCACCCTGTTCATTTACAACGATGGGACAGATCACTGGCTTGAATTTGATGCCCCTGGCGTCGATAATAATTCCCGTGTATCTATCTTTATCTTTGCCACTTTGGATCATCATGCCAGTATCCTTAATCCATTGGTTATCATGGAATGTTCTTCCAATCAGTCCACTTTCCTGATATTGGTTATCAGGCTCGAAGAGTTCAATCTCTGGAAGTTCCCGTATTTCAGATGGCAGTACAGATTGAAGAAAATCACCGTACATATTCGCCATAAGTGTCACCTCTAATACACCTCTTGAACTTCTATGACTTTCAACGATCTTTGCATTCATGGCTCTTTTCTTAATTTGAGCAATAATAGTATGAATTGAGGAATTAATTTCAGTTGATGAAGAGACAGGTTCAGTTAATGAAAAATCTAATTTTGATATTATATATTTACTTGGCAATCCAATAGATTTAAAAATATCAACCAGATGATCTTTTGCACTGTTTCTGGCAGATTCAAAATCAGATGGATCTGCTCTTTTTTCAGTATCCCTATTTTCAGAGGCTCTGCCTTTGGCCTGAATCACGCCAGTTGTCCAGTTAATGGTTCCGTAAGTCAACTCAACAACACAATCGGCAGCACCTTTTACATACATGGTATGTCCTATATCTGCTGCTTCAATAATTGACGGCATCATTAAACCTGTAGAGATTTGTACTAAAAAAATAGATAAAATAAACAGGTGATGTATATCTTTGAACTTGTGCACTCAGTTTTCCCAAAAAACCTTAAATAGTTCTAATTTCGGTTAGAGATCAAGTCAGTGCCTCCTACTCTCTTCATATAGTCATACACACACTGAAGAGCATCAGGCAAGGTTTTGAAATCTCTTGAAACAGAAAGAGTAGAGATAATTTGATCAATATAGCCACGTTTTTCAACCCGTTTGACAGACTGGGGGAAATTCAGATCAAATACCCAGCTGATCTGCATTAATTTCAGATCGTTAAGTTCCTTGATTGAATTGGTTTTCACATATGTATTATTTGAGATAGCATTTAACGCCTGATCTGAGCAACTGTAATGATCTTCCAGGCCAAGATTGACTATATCCTGATTTAGGGGATCAGGGGATATATAATTATTTATGACCACCCGCCAGATATCTAATTTGTCCGCATCTCTAAGAAGTTTCATAAAAAAGACCATCTCTCTGTCTTCAAGTTGAGGAACCTGTGCCGCATTATGAACTGCAACAGCTCCTTTAATCAACTCCTTTTCTCTTTCTGTACAGACATTGAGAAATCCATATTTTTCCATCTCAATAATGGAGAGTCCTGCATGGTTTGCAGATGCGAGATCCAGAAACGTTCCGTATCTTTTAAACTGCACAAACCTGCCCAAATCATGAAACAGAGCCATGGCACGGGCAATCAGAAGCGACTCGGAATCAAGAAAAAACGACTCATTTTTTAGAGAGAGAGCACGTCCACTCAGGAGAGGAGCAGACTCGTCACCCAATGGTAGAGAAAGGTCTCTATCAATGATGGGTAAAGCCGGGCTGCATTGAAAAAAAGAGCTGACAAGCCCTTCAATCTCCTGACATACCCTCATGGTATGCTCTTTTTTCAGTATAAGTGGTGCCGGATTCGAACTTCTTCTGATATATTGATCAGCATAATCTGAAAATCTTTTTTCCAGTAATTTCAATTTTTCAGGGGTCATATCATCCTAAAGCTATATCAGCTGAGAAGCCATAATTATAGAATATACTTTTTTTCAATAAAATCAGAGACAGCTTCAGCGTCATCAAGAGAAAAACAGGGTACATTGGGGCGGTAGTCTGAATCTGTAATAAAAGCTTCAAGATTTTTATCTCCTATAAAAAGAGGTGCATCATGACCTGCACCAGTTCTGAAAATTTCTAATTTTGGAAGGGAAGCAAACTTAAATCCTTCTACAATTATAAGATCCATATCTGCAAGGTAATGTTTTACCCTTGCAATTGTAGCAGACTCACTTTCAGCATTGCCAGACTCTCTGATATTACCAGAATCTTTTTTAATGGAATGGTCGTCATTCTGAGAAAAATCAGGCTCCTTGTAATCTTTGATCATTGAGATGGTGCCAGGTGAAACGACAAGTGTTGCAGCAGCACCAGCATTCTTATGTCTCCAGCTATCTTTTCCTTTTTTATCCATATCAACCCCGCAATGGGCGTGTTTTATAATTCCTATATGGAATCCTTTTTGTTTAAGTTTTGGAATGAGTTTTTCTAAAAAAGTGGTTTTTCCGGAGCCAGATCTTCCTGCAATGGATATAATATTGGGCTTCATGTATCCTGCTTTAATTTATCTTTAACTTTTTGCCGAGAAGTTCTCCATCCTGAGCTAAGCCAAGGAGGAGGGATATTTTTTTATAGTTTATGAAGTTTGCATCAAGACAAAGCCATAAAACAAAGAGATTCAAGTTGACAGGAAATAGAGATAATGTCAAGAATGATCTAAATATGGTGGTGATAAGTAAACTGGCATGGCCGTTTTCTTGGATAGTCCAGTCGGGCGTAAATCTTATTGTGATTATTAGAGCCGATTCTTCAATATTCATATGGATATTCGGCACAAAAAATCAACAGATAACTTATACCGAGCTATACTATCCAGAAGGAATTAAAATCAAAAAGAGAGGAAGCAAATAATGGGTGAACTTCTTTCAACCAGGGAGGTTGCAAAATTTCTGAATATAAATGAAAAGATGGTTTATGCACTTATTTCAGAAAAAGGACTTCCCGCGACTAAGGTTACGGGAAAATGGCTATTTCCCCTTGATCTTGTCAGGCAGTGGATTGAATCAGGTACCGTTAATTACCCCGAACCTGCTGTAAAACTTCCGCCCTATCATGGCATTATATTGATTGCCGGCAGCAATGATCTGCTTCTTGATTCACTCATATCTCATTTCAACAGTCGGCATAAAACACATATGGTGCTGTTTGGCATGACAGGAAGCATGGGTGGAATCAGGGCATTAAGGCAGAATATGTGCCACATTGCATCAAGCCATCTTGTTGCCGAAGAATCTTATGAAGAGAGCGAGTACAATTTTCCCTACCTGAAGCAGGAGCTGAACAGAATGCCGGCAGTGATCAATTTCTGCCGACGGCAGCAGGGGATTGCTCTTCAGAAGGGCAATCCGCACGGTATCAAAAGCGTCAAGGATTTAGGTAGAACGGGTATAACTATAGCCAATCGAGATCTTGGTACCGGAACACGTCATTTATTTGATAATGAACTCAAAAAAGCTGGGATCAACGGAAGCACAATTAAGGGTTATAATAACATTAAAGCAAAACATATGGATATAGGCCTTGCAGTACTTGGGGGTAAAGCCGATGCTGGCCCCTGCATAAAGCCTGTGGCAGAAAAGCTCAATCTTGATTTTATTGCTCTGTGCTGGGAGCGATTCGACCTTCTTATATCAAAAGACCGTTTTTTTGATCAGGGCATTCAACTGTTCCTTGGAATGCTGAAAGAGCCTTTTTTAAAGGATACCGCAGAAGAGCTTGGAGGGTATGATCTGTCTATATCGGGAAACATGGTGTATCCTGCTGAAGAGTTGACATCATCTGATTGAACAGCGGCTTACATATGATTTAACAAGATTTTTCAGCTCTTCCAGCTCATCATCAGTGAAAAATGGGGGTTGGCGTGAAGATTGATTGAGTTTTTTAAAAAAGGCGGGATTGAGCATACTGATGTTCTGTGAGCAGTGCTGAAGCACATAGTGGGAAGCTCCTTTGATCATCTTGCCTATTTTAGGCATTATTTCTGGCGTAACAAATGGTCTTACACAGGTGGTTCTGAATTCATGGGCAGGAGATTGTTCAATTATCAGCTTTATACTCTTTATAATACGAGAAAAATCAAATGGCTGATCAGCTCCCTTTATTGCAACTCCGGAATTGCTTGCAATATGTGGGCAATTCAAGTCTCTGGCAAGGTATTGGTAGCCAGTCTGGTCGCTTTTGATATCCATTGCTACAAAATCCACAAGCTCTCTTCTAAAAAGATTTTCAAGTACCTCCGGCCTGCTGCCGTTAGTATCGACTTTAACCTTTAACCCCATGTTTTTCAGCCGGAAACAAAACGCTTCAAGAGCCGGCTGCAAGGTAGGCTCACCCCCTGTTATTGCAACGCCGTCAATCAGCCCTTCTCTTTTTTTGAGAAAGTTAAAAACTTCAGACTCATCAATCAGCGAATAGCTTATGTCTAAAGATGTCAGGGGAGAAGGTTGATATTTCATATCGAAAGGAGTCAAGACAGAAGACTGATATTTCAGAGAAGAGCGTTGAGATCTTTCAGTAGATTGGCTGTTGGTAATGGCAGATGGGCTGTTGACAGCAGATTCAAAATCGATGACGGTTTTAATATCTGAGGTAAATTCAGAATTAAAAATATTTTTTTTGATACTTGCAACAGATTGTGAATTGCCAATCGATTGCGAATCTGGAAATGTTTTTGCAAGAGACGAAGATTCAGACGGAACAAACTTTATAAGACCTGGGTTGTGACAATAAGGGCACCTGAAGTTACACCCCTGTGTAAATACAAGAGAAGCCACAACCCCGGGAAAGTCTATCAATGTATTTTTCTGGAATCCTCCAAGTCTAAGACGCATCAATTCACGAGGCAACCTTGAAGGTTTTACGCATGCAGAACTCTATCTGTTTACCATTATTCCACTGCTTGACAGGCCGCAGATAGCCAACAACCCTTGAGTAAACTTCTGTTTCCGCACCACATTGATCGCATACATCCATTTCACCAGAAATATAACCGTGTGAAGGACAAACACTGAATGTTGGGGTTATTGTAAAATAGGGCAACCGATAGTTCATGGCAACTTTTCTCACCATGTTCTTCACAATCTGGGAGTCACACACCTGTTCTCCAAGAAAAAGATGCATAACTGTCCCTCCGGTATATCGAGTCTGAAGCTGATCCTGAAGCTCCAACGCCTCAAAAAGATCATCCGTATAATTTACAGGAAGGTGAGTTGAATTTGTGTAAAAAGGATCTCTGCCCTCTTTGTACTCTGCCTCATTTGCACATATGATATCAGGGTATCTCTGTTTGTCCATCATTGCAAAGCGGTAGGTTGTTCCCTCTCCTGGCGTGGCTTCAAGATTGAAGATCTCTCCAGTCTGCTCCTGAATTTTTTCCATATGCCTGCGTATGTGATCCATAACTCTTAATGAAAATTCAAGCCCTTTGGCTGATGCAATGCCTTCACCCATAAAATTGATGCATGCCTCATGCATACCAAGGATACCAATAGTGGAGAAGTGATTTCTCCAGTAACAGTCGGAGTGCTCTTTGATTTTTCTTAAATAGAATTTTGAGTAGGGGTAAAGATTACCTGTTGTAAATTTTTCCAGAACCTTTCTTTTTATGACAAGAGAGTCAGCCGCAATCCTTATCAGATCATCTAAACGCTTCATGAAGTCTTTCTCACTGTCAGCAAGATAACCCAATCGGGGCATATTTATGGTTACCACCCCAATGGATCCGGTAAGTGGATTTGCACCAAACAATCCTCCACCTCTTTTTTGCAGCTCTCTGTTATCAAGTCTGAGTCGGCAGCACATGGAGCGTGCATCATCAGGAGACATGCCTGAATTGATAAAGTTGGAAAAATAGGGAATGCCATATTTTCCTGTCATCTTCCAGATACTCTCAAGATTGGGGTTATCCCAGTTAAAATCCTCTGTGATGTTATAGGTAGGTATGGGGAATGTAAATACACGTCCTTTTGCATCGCCTTCCATCATAACTTCTGCAAATGCTCTGTTTATTGTATCCATCTCTGCCTGAAAGGAGCCGTAGGTCTCTTCACGGTACTCACCGCCGATAATAACAGGTGAGTCTTTTAGAATAGAGGGGACATTAAGATCCATGGTGATATTGGTAAACGGGGTTTGAAAACCCACCCTGGTAGGGATATTTATATTAAATACAAACTCCTGGAGTGCCTGCTTCACCTCTTTGTAGCCAAGTTTATCTTCCCTGACAAATGGTGCAAGAAGAGTATCAAAATTTGACATTGCCTGGGCTCCGGCTGCCTCACCTTGAAGCGTATAAAAGAAATTCACCATCTGACCCAGTGCTGTTCTGAAATGGCGAGGAGGAGAACTTTCAACCTTTCCTGCCACACCTTTGAATCCCTCCATTAGAAGATCCTGAAGATCCCAGCCCACACAATATACAGACAGAAGACTTAAATCATGAATATGCAGATCCCCTCTGTTATGGGCACCTCTAACCTCAGGAGGATAGATGCAGTTTAGCCAGTATTCGGCGGTTATATCCGATGAGATGTAATTATTAAGGCCCTGAAGAGAGTAACTCATATTGCTGTTCTCTTTAACTTTCCAGTCCATCTTCCTGATATAACTGTCCATCAGCTCCACATGTTCGCGGATGGTAATCTTTCGGATCTGATTATGCTGCTCACGATAAATGATGTATGCTTTGGCGGTTTTGTAAAAGGGAGAATCCAAAAGAACACGCTCCACAATATCTTGTATCTCTTCCACGTCAGGACAAATTCCAAGCCGCAAATCTCTAGCAAGAGTCATCACCTTCAGAGTTAGTTTTTTTGCCTCCCGCTCATCAAATTCTCCGCTTGCATTACCTGCTTTGGCTATTGCATCAGTGATTTTGGATGAATCAAATTCAGCAACCCGTCCATCCCGTTTTTTTATCTTTTCAAACATTCATCTACCCCTTGAAATAGATCCAGTATTAGATTATTTATATCCATCTATTTTTATTTTTTTCTAAATTTAATTTTTGATTGTCAACCGTCTTTCAGGCGAATAAACTGGCTGGCTCAACAATGAAAGGTTGAAACGAGAATAATCAATATATAGTTTTATGTCAAGCTATAATTCGATATATTGTGTTAAAACAACAAAATCATCGTGAAACAGAACATCTAAAAAACGTGAAAACAAAGGAAATTACAGAGAATATGGAACTTGACAAGAGCCTATTTTTCAGAAGAATTATAACTCCATGGTACGATTCTGACCCTATATGCTGGATGCTAATTTTATGGGCACTTTCTGTGTTTATTTTTGCTTTAACAGGCTTGGGAATTGCTATATCAACCCCCCTCTTCAATAGTTACATATGGTTTCCTTTCATGCTTGCTAGCTTCGCTCTCGTGCTTATAATAAGTGCTGCATTCCGCATGATTCAACGCCATTTAAAAGGGTGACCATGTGCGAGTAAAAAGCAATATAGTTACAACAAGATCATCAAATCAAAAGCAATACAATTATCTATATGAAACATTGTGGGGTTACTCTGGCAAGCAAAGTCTCCATAAGGTGATGAATAATTTTAGCAGTCACTCCCCAGACAACCACATCTTCATACGGGTAGGTAAGTTCATGAATACCTGGCAATCTGCGGGTAAAATTTTTCTCATTATGTACCTTTATGAAATGTTTGACAGGTATTCTGAAAACCTTTGAAATCTCTGACCTATCAAACGCAATATCTCCAGTTTTCTTCCATATTCCAACAAATGCTTCGATATCCTTATTATTGATAGTTTGAAAATGACCAATAGAACCAATCACTTCCACATCTTTTGATGGGATATCCACCTCTTCTTCAAGCTCCCTTAGAGCAGTATATTCACGGGTTAAATCATCAGGCTCACAATTTCCTCCCGGGAATGCCATCTGGTTTCTCCATGGATAACCCTTGATATCAGCCTTCTGGATTAAAATAATACTTGTCTCCTCTTCAGGGGTGAATAGAGCCATCACGCTTGTGGGTTGAAACAGATCTGTCTCTGGTGGCGTCGGATGTTGTGCCTCTCTGACAGCTTTTGTCAGCAGATCGTGGCAATGGGTGTTTGTTAAAAGCATATCTTTGTTCTCCATATTTAAAATATATTGTCTGCTATATTATAACCTGATTGGAAAGCAAATTTCCATCCTGTCGTTCAAGGAATTTAAACCAGACAACAATTGCACAATAAACTTCTTGACTAAAAAAAATCCATGCAAGTATAGTGGCTGACAAATTGATTTTTAGTGCCTTGAATTTAGTCATTTATATCAATATACATAGTACATTTTATATATATGTATCGGTCTCATGAAACCTAAAATACCTATAATTATCTTAAGTTATTGTACTTGAGTCAGGATCGTCCATAGTAAAAGCCTAATTTGTTTTAATATTCACAAAATGGGGAATAAGTTTCCATGTTTTACTATATAAAAAAAAAAATAGCCGCAAAGCTTGCTTTTGTGATTTTTTTTGTAGTGACTGTTATAAGTATAATATCCACTCTTTATTTCAACCATATCAATAAAAAAAATTTAACAGAGTACCTCAATATATCTTTATCCAATGCTATCTATTTTGCACAGCAGGTCTATGGACAACCACTCTGGGACTACAACGAAAATGAGATTAATCGCCTGAGCCAGGTCATATTAAAAAACAAACTTATTACAGCTATAAATGTTTTTGAAACTGGTGGTTTTTTAATAGGCAATCTCAAAAGAGCACCGAGAAGATCCGAAGTTGTACAGCCCAGGGCTTCACTCCCAGCAGCTACACTTACCCAAAATATATTGTTAGACACATCAACAGAATATGAAGTTGAGACACTGAAAACTCCATATCTGATAACAACAGATTCCCAATATATAAAAAAAATTACCGGGGATATCATACTTAGAGAAAAAACTGTTGGCAAGTTCGAGCTTTTTTATACCGAAGAGTTTATGAAAAATGCAATTGATATGTCAAAAAACCGGATGATACTCTCATTTGTTGTTATTGCACTAATTATTATCACTGTTGTAATGTTTGGTGTAACTAAAATCAACAAGCCGATACTTGAACTTGCCAAACTCTCCAGCAAGATTGCACAGGACAATGATTTTTCCATAAAGATCGAAAAGACAAACCGCATTGATGAGGTAGGAATCCTCTTTAACGGCTTTGTCAAGATGGTTGAACAGATACGCCTTAAAGAGATTGAACGAAATACTATTTATAATACACTTCAAAATAGCCTTGAGCGTTTCCGCTCTCTCTTTTCCAATCTACAGAAGGCAATAGATAATGACGATTACTCGCTTCGCATGAAACCTGAGTCTGAAAAGGACGAGCTTGCCATTGCCCTGAACAAGATAATGAACACACTTGAACAGGCAGACAAAACCAAGCAAACTCAGAACTGGTTGAAGAACGGCCAGGCTGAACTGAGTGGAATAATAGGAAGGCAACAGGATATATTAAAAATTTCGAGTGCGGCAATTAATTTTATCGCCGCTTATATTAACGCAAAAGTAGGGACATTTTTTGTAAAAGATGAAGTTCAAAAAGACTTCAGAATGGTTTCATCATACGCCTTCAGAACAAGAAAGAGTGTTACTAGCCGATTTAGCCTAGGAGAAGGTCTGACCGGACAGGCAGCACTAGAAAAAAAGACTCTTATTTTTACAGAAGTTCCTGATAACTATCTCAAGATTGAATCATCACTTGGCAACGTAGCTCCACGCAATATTATTGTCCTCCCTTTAATTTATGAAAATGATGTCAAAGGTGTGATAGAGCTTGGATCTACTCAGATCTTTTCCGATCTTCAGATTGAATTTCTTGATAACGCATCAGAAACGCTTGCTGTTTCAATCCACGGAGCCATGTTTAATGAAAAACTCTCCATGCTTCTTACTCAGACCCGAGAACAGGCAGAAGAGCTAAAGACCCAGCAGGAGGAGCTCAAGTCTACTAACGAGGAGCTGGAAGGGCAGACAAGGATATTAAAAGCATCAGAGGAGAAGCTGAATGCCCAACAGGAGGAGTTGAGAGCTCAACAAGAGGAGTTACGGGCAAGCAATGACGAACTGGAAGATAAAAACCAGATTCTACAATTACAAAAGCAAGATATTGAAAAAAACAATGCCATTTTAAAGACAAAACAGATTGAGATTGAGGAAAAAGCTGAACAACTTCGTATTGAAACCAAATATAAATCAGAATTTCTTGCAAATATGTCTCATGAATTAAGGACACCTCTCAACAGCCTGCTGATACTTGCCAATATGCTTGCGGAAAATGAGGAGGCAAACCTGACTCCTGACCAGGTTGAATCTGCAGCCTCCATATACCGAAGTGGCCAGAATCTTCTGCATCTTATAAACAACATCCTTGACCTTTCCAAAATTGAGGCTAAAAAGATCGAACTGAATATTTCCAAATGTTCTATCCACGAGATCGGTTCACATTTTAAATCTGAATTTCTCCATATGGCAAAAGCAAAGGATATAGAGTTCAAAGTAAGCATAGATGAAAGCATGCCAGATACCATAATGACTGATATTCATAGAGTCGAGCAGATCATTCGCAACCTTATCGGAAATGCGATCAAATTTACAGAAACAGGCACTATTACATTGAATTTTAAGAAACCTGCCTCTGACACGCTCATTAAAGTCAGATTACCTCATGCCCCTTCTGGAAAAGAGCGTCTTGGAACACCTGATACTGACAGTCAGATTATACAACTTACTCGAGAAAATGCTATTGCCATATCGGTAAACGACACCGGCTCAGGAATCCCGGCAGATAAAATAGATGCTGTCTTTGAAGCATTCAAGCAGGTTGATGGATCTACCAGCAGAAAACATGACGGAACTGGCCTTGGTTTATCTATATCCAAAGAACTTGCAACTCTTCTGGGGGGGCAGATCACATTGGAAAGTGAGCTTGGCAAAGGATCTACCTTTACTCTTTATATTCCAGAAAAAATTGATGTTGATCAGAAAAATCTATCTTTATCCTCAAAACCAGGAGGTACAGATAAGCAGTCCGTGGTATCGGAACCATCCGAAGTAAAAAACCCATTTACAGAGGCAACATCCACGCAAATGCAGGGTGACAAAATAGAGGATAAAACGCTGGTATTACGAGATCCCAAACATGAAGTTAAAACCAAAGCCCCTTTGCAGACATTATCAACAACGCCCCCTCGCTCTCCTTATGAGAGCGAGGTTTATCAGAGTGCCGTACCTTCAGATGAGGCATCAAAAACAATGCTGATAATTGAAGATGACCCTGAATTCGGAAGAATTCTATCTAACTTTTTCAGCAAACACGGATACCAAAGCGTACTTGCAAAGACCGGAGAAGAAGGAATAAAGTACATCATTGAAAATAAGCCAACTGCTATTATCCTTGATATTGCACTTCCAGGTATTGACGGGTGGACAGTGATGAATGAGCTGAAAACCAACCCTGACACACGACACATTCCTGTTCATATAATGTCCGGATATGATCAGAGCCGTAAAGGGCTTGAAAAAGGGGCAGTGGGCTATCTGACCAAGCCTGTTTCGACCAGCGACCTTAACAAGGCATTGTCTAAAATTGAGAATGTACTTACAAGCGATGTAAAGAACCTGCTGGTAGTCGAGGACAACAAAGAACTGCAGATGAGCATCCTTAAACTGATGAGCACAGATGACATCAAGGTCACTGCTGTCGGAACTGGAGAGGAGGCGATCTCCTTGCTTAAAGAGAGAGATTTTGACTGCATGATTCTTGATATTGGCCTGCCTGATATATCTGGATTTGAACTAATGGACAGAATCAGCAAAGATTCCCAGATAGAGATGCTGCCTGTGATTATATTTACAGGAAGAGATCTGACGCCTGAAGAGACCCACAAACTTGAGCAGTATTCTGCCAGCATTGTTTTAAAAAATGCTGTCTCAATGGAACGGCTTATTGATGAAACAGCTCTATTCTTACATAGAGTGGAGAGAGAAATGCCTGAAAACCAGAAGAAGATGATCAAAAAGGTGCGAGATCAGCAGACATACCTCAAAGACAAGAAGGTGCTTGTTGTTGATGATGACATGCGTAATGCTTTTGCTCTAAATAAATTTCTGAAATCAAAAGGCATGGATGTAAGCATAGCAAATAATGGTGAAAAAGCATTGAAATTTCTTCAGGACGGAGTGATACCTGATGTTATTTTGATGGATATTATGATGCCTGTTATGGATGGCTATGAGACTATGCGGCAGATACGAAGTAAACCTGAATTTCAGAAACTTCCCATTATTGCCCTTACAGCAAAGGCCATGTCCTCAGACAGAGATGAATGTATCCGATGCGGTGCAAATGATTATCTGTCAAAGCCATTAGATACGGCAAAGCTTCTGACACTGTTGAGAGTGTGGCTCTACAAATAGCTTTTTATATAACGGCCATGTCCTGATGGGCACAACGAAAAATGAAAGTCCTATAATTACGGCCAATTCACGAGACTTTCACATAAAAAGTCTCCGTAAGGATTTGTTTTTATCAAGACTTTAATGCTAAAGTTTTGGCTGAGAGCCAAAACTAAGCTCCGGCCGTGCCGGTTATAGAACATCAAAAAGAGAACTATGGGTATAGAAAACTCCAAAGATAAAATCAATCTGACCGAAGGCTTTGAAAATGGTCTAAAAATAACAGAAGATTCCAGAAAAGCCGATATTGCTAATGAAGATATTGAAATCAGATTGATTTTAGAAGCGGTCAGGTTAGTCCATGGTTATGATTTCACAGATTATGCTGAAGCATCCATGAAAAGGCGACTTCGAAAAAATCTGGATGAAAGCGGTCTTGAAAAATTTTCTGAGATGATCCCTCTAATTGTCCATGACAACAATTTCTTCAGAAGATTTTTACGGAACATTTCAGTCAATTTCACTGAAATGTTCCGAGATCCAGAATTCTTTTTAGCCCTACGACAGATGGTTATCCCATACCTAAAAACCTATCCATTTGTCAAAATATGGGCAGCAGGCATCTCAACAGGAGAAGAGGTTTACTCTCTTGCAATATTGCTTCAGGAAGAGGGTATTTATAATAACTGTATCATATATGCAACAGATTTTAACGATAATGTTCTGGAAACTGCCAGAAAGGGGATATACTCTGCATCTGACATGAAGCTTAATACAGCAAATTACCAAAAATCCGGAGGCAAAGAGTCTTTTGCTCTTTATTACCATGCAGACTATGATTCTGTAATTTTTGACAGTTCACTAAAAAAAAATATTGTCTTTGCAAATCACAATCTAGTAACAGATGGTGTCTTTGGGGAAATGAATATGGTTATCTGCCGCAATGTATTGATATATTTCAATAAAAAACTACAAAACCATGTACTGGAGCTTTTCAACCAGAGTCTTAGACAAAATGGTTTTTTATGCCTTGGTACCAAAGAGAGCCTTGAGTTCTCAACAAGTGCACCATTATATTCTGCTGTTGATAAAGCTGTCAGAATCTTCAAGAAAAAGCGGAACGTTCTTGCATCAGACAACGAAAATGAGAATCAACATGAGTGTCTGTAAAAAATCAATCCTAAGATTGTTGCTTGTTCAGGAGATATCCGTATGAGAACTGCACTCAAAGCCATTGTAATAGGAGCATCTGCTGGAGGGTTTAACGCTCTTCACAAGATACTACCAATGTTCAGAGCTGATTTCATGCTGCCAATTATAGTTGTTCTACACAGAAGAGCTGATCTGGAATCATTTTTTGTAAAGTCTTTAGATGACAAATGCCTGCTACCTGTCAAGGAACCGCTGGACAAAACAAAAATAGAGCCTGGGAATATCTATATTGCCCCTGGAGGTTACCATCTGCTTGTAGAAAAAGATTATCATTTTTCTCTCTCGGTTGATCCGCCTGTCTGCTACTGTCGTCCATCAATTGATGTGCTGTTTGAATCTGCGGCTGAAGCTTTTGGCACAGCTCTTGTTGGCATTATTTTAACAGGAGCCAATTTTGATGGTTCAAGAGGTATCAAGACGATAAAATCATCAGGCGGGATTACAATTGCACAGAACCCTGACACTGCAGAAGTAAATTACATGCCTTACAGTGCAATAAAAACCAATTCGGTTGACCACATACTAAACCTTGATGAAATACCTGGTCTTATAGAAAAATTACTGGATAATAAAACTTATGGATAATGACATATTGAAGCCCAAAATTCTCATTGTAGATGATATTCCTGAGAATCTATTTGCTCTGGAAAAGATACTCTCCAAATTAGATACTCAAGTAATCAGGGCATCATCAGGCAATGAGGCACTGGCACAGATTCTTGATCATGTTTTTGCCCTTATCATACTTGATGTACAGATGCCTCAAATGGATGGGTATGAGGTGGCGGAGATACTAAAATCAAATGAGGAGACAGCAACTATCCCGATTATCTTTGTTACTGCCATTGACAGGGACGATGCCAAGGAGATCAAAGGTTACGGTACAGGAGCGGTTGATTTTATTTTCAAGCCTCTTAATAAATTTATTCTCCTTAGCAAGGTCAATGTTTTTCTGGAACTTCATAATATCAAAAACAATCTTGAAGAGATTGTTTTACAAAGAACGACTGAATTGCGTCAAACCAACGAAGCATTAAAGGTACAAATAAAAAAGAATCTTGAAGCGACAAGAGAGATCGAACGTGCACGGGCATACCTGTTAAAAGTTATTAATGCTATTTCATCCTGCCTTATCAGTGTAGACAGTGCAGGAATTATAACAGATATGAATACTCATGCCAGAGCATTGGCCAAAATCGGGGCTGAAGAGGATGGAGTAGGCAGATCCATTTCTGAAGTTTTTCCCTTTTATAACCTTATTACCCATAGTATTGAACGGGCAGTTAGTTCAGGAGAACTGATTGAGAAAAATCGTGTTCAAATTTATATAAGAGGAAAGCTTGCCATTAACAATTTTGCTATATACCCTTTTAGTTTCAATGATAACAGCGGAGCTGTTATCAGAGTTGATGACATCACTGAACAGGTTAGAATGGATGAGGTTATTATTCAGTCAGAAAAACTTCTCTCTCTTGGAGGGATAGCAGCTGGAATGGCCCATGAAATCAACAATCCTCTTGCTGCTATTATTCAGAATCTTCAGGTGATCAGAAACAGACTTTTTGGTGATATTCCTGCCAACCACAAGGCTGCAACAGAGAGTGGCATAACTCTTGAGTCCATAAGCCAATATATGGCGAAACGTGAGATTGTACGTATTATGGATTCCGTCCAACAATCTGGCAACAAAGCAGCTCAGATTGTAGATGACCTGCTAAGTTTCAGCCGCAAGAATGAAGGTACTCTCAATCATGAAAACCTGGAAGATCTTGTAGAAAAAGCCATTAAAATGGTATTGGCAGATTATAAAACAAAGATAAATATGGATATCAGTACTCTGGAGATTGTTAAAAATTATCAGAAAGATATGCCGACAATCTCATGTCAGCCAGGAAAAATTCAACAGGTTCTTATCAATATTCTTAAAAATGCTATGCAAGCAATGGAGAAAAAAACAGCTGGTGAAAAAAGGCTGCTTACAGTTGCAGTTTACTCCTCTGAAGATAACATGGCTTCAATTGCTATATCTGATAATGGTGAAGGTATGGTTGAAGAGATTCGTAAAAAGGTTTTTGAACCCTTCTTTACAACAAAAAAAGCGGGAAGAGGGCTTGGGCTATCCATATCTTATTTCATTATTACCGAAGATCACAAAGGTATACTGGATGTAAATTCCACACACGGTAAGGGGACAACGTTTACAATAAAACTTCCGCTTCATAAATCCATGTGTGCAGCTTAATATCTTTAAATAACTAAAAATACAAGACCTTACCAACCATTAACAAGATAACAAGTAAAATAAATTCAATCGAAATAATTCATCAGTCATGATTGCTCAGGGCCACTATAGTAGTGTGTGACCAAATGAGAATTTAAAACAACACATATTGCATTAAAATGATAACTTACGACTTACGAGAAAAGGAGAAGCATGGCTATATACCGTTTTAATAATCAGACACCTTCGATTCATCCCACAGTTTATATTTCACCCAATGCCACTATTATTGGCAATATTTCTATTGGAGAGAACTCATCAGTGTGGTTCAACTGCGTTCTGAGAGGGGACTGCGATGCTATTGTCATTGGCAAGAATACAAATATTCAGGATATGACCATGTGCCACGAAGATTACGGCAAACCTCTTACAATTGGTGATGGAGTAACTATTGGCCACAAATGTGTAATACACGGCTGCACGATCGAAGATAACTGTCTCATCGGCATGGGCTCTATTATTATGAACGGTGCCAGGATTGGCAAAGGAAGCATTATTGCAGCAGGATCGGTTGTGCTTGAAAATTCAGATATTCCACCATTTTCCTTAGTTGCTGGAATTCCCGGGAAAATAAAACGGCAACTTGACGAAAGTGTCCTGGAGCTTATCAAGCTGCCGGCTGATAATTATTCCGAGAGGGCTTTAGATTATTCTTCTAATAAATTGGAAATATGCGATAGATCAGGCAATTTTCAGAACGCTGTCTAATCTCCTAAAAAATAATTACTTGATATTATTGCCATATTTTGATGATCTCGTAAAAAGTCAATTTACCTAAATCTGGGTCAAATAAAATCAAAGGTTTATTACACAAAAAAACTCCGATTTAGGACTTTTTACGAGGGAAGCATATTTAAAGATGTCGCTTTTTAAGCAGATCTATCTTACCCGTCTTAACTATGCCACGAGCAAGTTTTCCAACCACTTTAAGTTTGTTCAGCCTACCGCCATTAACAAATCCAAACTGTGCGGCCTTTTTATCAGCCATTATTATCTCATGCAGATCCTCACGATTTTTTGGCGGTGTTATCGCCTGCTCCTTTTTCACAAGTCTCATTGCTTTTTGGGGACATGTCGGTACACACAGACCACATCCAAGACATGCATTGAGATCAACAAATGCTGTTATATGAGTCAATTTATTTTCAACAATTTTAACTGCCTCTACCTGACACCTCTTCTCGCAAACACCACAGCCATTACAGCCATATTTATCAACAACAGCATAAAAATTTGAAGACCAAAACTCAATGGGTATGGGCAGTTTTTGATAAATATTTAACATTCCGCAGCAACAGCCACAACAGGAGCAGATAAATTCAAGTTCTTCCGTATTTGATGGTTGAAGCACAAGCCCCTGTTTCTGATTTTTTTCAACTATGGAGACAGACTCCTCTCTGCTGATCTCTCTGCCAACTCCCATTAGAAGGCAGGTAGTGGCAACATCTCCAACTGCAATACAAGTCTCTTGCCGATCAGTCACCTTACAGGGATTTCCTGCCATTTGATTTTTCTTACGGCAGATACAATCCAGCACCACAAAAGGTGGATCAGCCTTTTCAAAAAGAGTTAACACCTCATCAAAGTGGCTGACATTGTTTATAGCCATAATACTTTTTTGAATTGGAATAGTACGCATCTGAGGTTTTTTAAGACTTAAGAACTCTAAACCAAAATTGATATCTCTACTATATTCACTGAAATCTTCCAGAAAGTCTGTGGTAAGTCTATTAACCTGCATCTCATATATCCCGACTACAAGAGGCAAATTACAATAATACCTTTTTCCATCCTTTATTCTGGATTCAATACCACCCTTTCTCTGAATCTGATCAAGTATTTTTGTAAGAGTCTCAATGGATGTATATACAGATCCTTCAATATTGGAATCTATTTTGACTGCAGAGCCTCTTCGGTATTCACAGTGAGATTCAATTCTTTCTAATATAGTATTGATAGTTTCGGGCTTGTGAGTTAAAAAACAGGCTATACGTGCCTCTTCAGGAGTAAAGATGTGTCTGAGCAACTTCATGTCAGCCCCAGATTTTGAGGAGGGAAACCCCACAGGCATGGTATCAAGATGTTTTTGAAGCTCCCTGTAAATTTTTTCGTTTTTCATTTTGTCTCTCGTGTTTCACACTCATTTCTCTTTTTTACTAAAGTGCAATATAAAGATTATCCGAAGTTTTATCTATTTTGCCACTCTTTTTTAACCTGTAGACAGCATCAGCAACCTTTCTAGCTTCAAATCCGGTCATTTTTTTTAAATCCTCCACATTAATGCCGCCGTCGCTTTTTTCAATGGTATTAAACACTATTGCCAATGCTGTCTTTTTGGATTTAAGACCAGTGATTTTTTGAGCTGCCTTGCTTTTTTGTTTTTTTTGTACCTTTATCTTTTTTGTTTTTTCTGGTTCAATAGATTTATCAAGAACATCTTCAGAAAATGATTTTGTTTCATTTTGAGCAATGTCTTTAGCTTGTTTTTCCCCTTGATTTTGAGCAGATTTTGACTCCTGCTTGGTATCTTCAGTTTGAACTGTAAGCTTTTCAAAAAGAGTTGCAAAACCAATGATTTTTTCTGCAACTTTGTCAAATTTGCTCTGAATTGCTTCGGTCAACTCTTTATCAATCTCAATTTTAATTTGAATGTTCATTGTGGCAGTTTCCTCTCTGTTTCATGTTGATACGGTTAATATCTATTTGATATTCTTGATGTATATATTTACATAATTCTAAAGTCAACCACTTTGAATTGAGAAGCTGTTTTGTCTTTTTTTGTTCATCATAAGTTAAATGCTTAAAGGCTGCTTATGCTGTCTACAGGATCATGACTGACGCACCTTATTGATCTCTCTGTCATGCATGCCTATCAGATAAAGAAGTCCATCAAGCCCCACATTGGAAATGTTGCTTGCAGCCCGCTCTCTGACAAGAGGTTTTGCATGGTAGGCAACACCAAGTCCGGCAATGGTTATCATGGGCAGATCATTTGCTCCGTCTCCAACTGCGATGGTCTGCTCAATTGAGATATTTTCCTTTCTGGCAATTTCTCTTAGCAACTGGGCTTTTTTTTCTCCATCAATAATTTCACCTGTAACCTCACCTGTAACCTCACCATTTGAGATTTCAAGTTCATTTGCATAGATGTAATCAAAATTGAGCTTCTGTTTTAAATAATTACCGACAAATGTAAAGCCACCTGAGAGAATTCCAAGTTTATATCCAAGATCCTTAAGTGTCTTGCTCACAAGTTCCACACCCTCTGACAGAGGCAAAGTCTGTGCAAGATTCTCAAGTTCATACGCTTTTAGTCCTTTTAGCAGAGCCACCCTTTTTCTGAAGCTCTCCTTGAAATCCATCTCCCCTCTCATAGCAGATTCAGTGA
>JADGBC010000140.1 GCA_015231705.1 Desulfamplus sp.
CTCCAGGCCATATTCACTCTACACCCAGATCGGATTTACACAGCTTAAAGCTCTTTCACCATCAGGCAGGTGCTCTCCTTTTGATAAAAAGGCAGACGGTCTTGTAGTAGGCGAAGGTGCTGGTATTGTTGTGTTGAAAAGACTTGAAGACGCTGTTGCCTGCAGTGACCACATCTGGGGTGTCATTACCGGTGCAGGATGGTCAAACGATATTGAAGGCAGCCTTGTGGCACCTGCTTCCGAAGGTCAGATTCGTGCAATGAAAGCTGCTTACAAGAGTGCGGGCTGGTTACCTTCCGATGTTCAATATATTGAGTGTCATGGCTCTGCCACACCTGTTGGAGACAATATTGAACTTAACTCAATGGTCTCACTGTGGAAAGATGCGGGCTTGATCCCTCATAGTCAGGAGAGATTCAAAAATCATGAGGGGAGATTCAAGAATGTCAAAAAGGCATTCGACCATTGTACCGGCGATAGTAATCAGGATTGTACCGGCCATAGTAATCAGAGGTGTGCCATCGGGTCTGTAAAATCAATGACCGGTCATCTACTGACTGCTGCCGGTGCCGCCGGATTTATAAAAACGCTGCTTGCTCTCAATGCCGGAACTCTCCCGCCTTCACTGAATTTTTCTGAACCTGCATTGAACAGCCCGCTTCTTACGACCGGATTTCATGTACAGACCGAACCTGAAGAGTGGATTCCCACTCCTTTAAAAGGCACGAATGGAGAGATTCACAGAAGCAACAGCCATATCAGGGGTGGCACAATAGCTAATGTGGCAAGGCGGGCTGGTATAAGTGCATTTGGCTTTGGCGGAATCAATGCCCATATTCTTGTTGAGGAGTTCCGCAAAGAGAATCTTGCCGTATATTTTTCTGACAGATCGTCTGATTTAAACGAACAAGCTGCAAAAAACTCATACTCTTCCTCCTCACCTGTCGCTATAATCGGCATGGAAGTTATAACTCCTGCCGCAATGAACCTTGAAGCGTTCAGAAAAGCGATATTCAGAGGTGAGACTTCTTTTTCTGGAGATGAAGATGGCCTCTGGTTCAAAGAGCTTACCACCCACCCGGGAGAGTTTCACATTCCTCCAAATCAGATAGAGGATCTCTTGCCGCAACATCTGATTATGCTCAAATGTGCAATGGGTGCTATAAAAAATGCAGGTATTGCCCCAAGACCTGATAAAAACGATCCGCCACGAACAGACTTTGGTGCGGCAATCGGGATAGAATTTGATTACGGTGCAACTGATTTTCATCTCAGATGGAGAGACAAAGCACAAACTGCCATATCGCCACCTCTTAGAGCAGAACGAACAGCACAAACTGCCATATCACCACATCTTACAGCGGAACGAACTCTTGGGGCACTTGGCGGAATTGTGGCAAGCAGGATTGCACGGGAGTTTAAATTTGGAGGCCCCTGTTTTACTGTTTCAGCACAAGCTGCATCTGGAATAAAAGCCCTTGAAATTGCAATTGAATCGCTGAGAAGAAACGAGACAAAGGTATTTGTGTGCGGCTGTGTTGATATGGCAGGAGATATAAGGCAGAAGAGCCTTTACAAGACATTGAGAACCCATTCCCCCTCTTACGAAAAGAGCATAGCATTTGATAAAAGGTCAGAAGGTATTTTTCCTTCCGAAGGAGCGGCTGCTCTTGTTCTCAAAACTCTTGAGCAGGCACAAAAGGACGGGGATAGAATCTATGCTGTCATAAATGGAATCGGATCTGCATCAGGTGCTGAACTCTCGACAGAATCCACAGAATCCATAGCCCCCACAAAATCCATAGACCCCGCAAAGTCCACAGAACTCGCAAAATCTACAGAGCCCGTAGAGTCCGCAATACGCCAATCTTGTCTTTGCACCATATCCTCTTATCCTGTTGAAATGCAAAAAGCATATTCAGCATCTCTTTTCAATGCCCTCAATGATGCGGGCATTGATATTGCCGATATTGGTCTTTATCAGGCTCATGGAAGCGGAGAACCTTTACAGGACTATATTGAGGCAGCAGCACTCAATCAGGATCTGCTTAAAACAGAGACTCTCACTAAAAAGAGGCTCGGTAAAGGCATTACGAATGAGCACAATAGACCTGATGCAGAACTCAATTTTCATTCAGTCAAATCAAGGGATAAAATTCAGTTTTGCAGCAAATCTAATAATATAAAACCTCTTTCATGTGCAATTGGATCAACTTCTGCAACCATAGGAGATACTCATTGCGTATCAGGACTTCTATCCATAATTCAGGCATCTTTTGCACTATATCACCAGATAATTCCGCCTCTGGCAAAATTAACCTCTCCAATCACGCTCTCTGCAATACGCGAAAATATGGCTGACTTGCAGGAAAAATCTCACACACCGGAGAAATCTGATGCACCAGACAAAAACTATCTATTCTCAAAAACAAAATCCAGTACAAGAGCAAATGGATGGGAGAACAGTCCATTCCATTTTCCCAAATTTGCGGCCTTCTGGATAAAAGAGAATTTCAGAGATAAAAGAAGAGCATGCACAGCAGCCATGACAACAGACGCAAACTGCTCTCATGTTGTGCTTGAAGAGTTTGTCCAGCCATCTGACTATCCGGCAAACAAACAGATGGATGAGGAAAAACAAAATCCACTTGGAATCAATATTGAGACATATACACAATTCAATTTTGATAACGGCCATGCCCTGATGGACACAACGAAAAACGAAAGTCATATAATCACGGCTATTAAAAGAGACTTTCACATAGATAATCTCAGACAGACAGTACCATCAATTTCCATTGAAAAATCAGGTTTTACTGAAAAGTCAAATCACATTGTCAAAAACGGGAAAATAGCGTTTTTATATCCAGGTTCTGGAAACCATTTCCCTGGTATGGGACGCAAGATCGCTGCTCTTTTTCCTGATATCTTGAGGGATATGGATAAAGATGGAGCATCCTTAGAGAAACGAATGCTTCCATCCTTGTACTACCCAAGAAGGGTATCATGGGAAAATGGATGGCAGGAGGATGCGGCTCAATGCATCAACAGCCACGCACATAACATGATTTTTGGTCAGGTCTCTTTCGGCACGCTGATGACCCGAGTGGCTGAAAAATTTGGATTAAAGCCTGATGCCTGCATCGGCCACAGTCTTGGAGAGACAGCAGGGCTTTTTGCACTAAGAGCATGGAATGATCCTGAAGAGATGCTCACAAGAATGGAGTCATCAGACCTTTTTACCAGTAAACTTGCCGGAGAGTGTACTGCCGCTTCAAAAGTGTGGAAACTCAAAGAGGGAGAGACTCCAAAATGGCGGGTGGCTGCTGTGAACCGCAGCAGGGATTTTGTTCAAAATCTCATTGAATCTGTTCAATCAATCTCCTGCCAGTCAACATCAATTCAATTAACATCCGGTAAATCAACGTCCGGCCAACAAACACCAGATGAATCAAGGTCAGATCAATCAACACAAGCTCAATTAACTTCAGCTCAGTCAAACTCTACTCAACCAGCAGACGATATAAAATCATGTTCAACTGAAAATGGCAGATATGACAGACTTTATCTGCTTATTGTCAACACACCTGAGGAGTGCGTTATAGGTGGGGATCAATATCAGGTGGAAAATTTTATCAAAGAGAGTGGATGCGGGGCTCTCTATCTTGATGGAGTTGTTACTGTTCACTGCCCTGTTGCACAGGTTTGTAAAAAAGAGTATCTGGAACTTCACAGATTTGCCTGCAATCCTCCGGAGCATATTGATTTTTATAGCTGTGCTCTTGGCACAAGATATATTCCAGAAACAGAGGCAACCGCCAAATCGATACTGGATCAGGCTCTGTACGGGTTTGATTACACAAATCTTGTTAACAACGCATGGAATGACGGCGTAAGAGTTTTTATAGAAATGGGGCCTGGCTCTTCGTGCACACGGGCTGTCAGCAAAATACTCGGAGAGAAACCGCATCTTGCTGTTTCTCTATCTTCAAAAGAGGAGGATGAAGAGACAGCCCTTGTAAAAGCACTTTGTACTCTTAATGCAAATGGTGTGGATGTTGATATGTCCCCTCTTTTTCCAGTGCGGACTGACTCTGTAAATATCTCCAACCTGTTTGCGATAGATAGTGGATCAGTGAAAACAGATACCGGATCAACAGAAACAGATACAAAATCCGAGAGATCAAATACAAATACAAATTCAATTCGTATTCCTGTTCACAGGTTGAACAGCTACGAACCAGAGATACCAACCTTGCCAGACACATCAGCATCTATTGATGTTATGGAGGTACAATCAATAAAACGTCAGGATTTGCACATATCACCGTTGCCCCTATTTTCAATGCAAAATACCGCACGGTCAGCCAAAATAACAGCAGATGCCCATATGAAATTCCTTGAGTTTTCAAAACAGAATATGATGGAGATGAAAAAGCAGTTTTCATGCCTTACTCAAATTGCATCTGATTTTGTCAATATCTCTGAAACTCAGATGTCAACAACACCATCAAAGATGGAGGAAGCACAAACAGAGAAGAGATCAGCAGTAAACTCCCCTGCCCCTGTTTTTGAAGATTCCCCTGCCACCACCTCGGAAGATTCTTCGGTTCCCCTTTTTGACCGCGACATGTGCATGGAGTTTGCAACCGGAGATGCCGGCAATGTCCTGGGAGAGGCATTTAAAATTATCGATACCTGTCCGGTTAGAGTCCGACTTCCTGATGAACCTCTTATGTTGGTGGACAGAATAATGGATATTGAAGGGGAGATGCTTTCTTTAAAGTCCGGTAAAGTCATAACCCAGCATGACGTAAAACATGGGGCATGGTATTTAGACGGAGGCAAAGCACCTGTATCCATATCAATCGAAGCGGGTCAGGCTGATCTGTTCTTGTGCTCATGGCTTGGCATTGACCATGTTGTAATGGGAAGACGAAGGTACCGTCTGCTTGATGCCAAAGTAACCTTTCACAGAACACTTCCAGAACCAGGCGAAACTATAGAATATCATATAGAAATTGACCGTTTTTTAAAACAGGGGGATATATATCTTTTCTTTTTTCACTACAAAGGCTTTATAAAAACTGATAAACAGGTGGCACAGACGAATAAAAACGCCTTTGCTGATAGAACCGGTGAACTTCTGATCTCGATGCGTGATGGTTGTGCAGGTTTTTTCACACTTGAAGAGGTTAAAAATTCCGGCGGTATTATCCTTAAAAAAGAGGATACTCAAAGTGTTCCGGCAGCCAATCTTAAAAAACAGATTAATAGTGAAAATTTTACACATCTGGTATCGACACACAAAGAACGATACAGTGATGCCCAGGTGGAAATGCTCAGGCTTGGTAATCTTGAAGCAGGTTTTGGCAAAAAATTTCATGGAATTGTGCTTGGAAAAAATTTAAGGCTTCCGGGCATGGATGCCCCTTTGCATGACAGCCCAGGTAATAAACCTGTGCCAGAGCACTCTACAAAAACAGTTGCTCCGTTGCATTGCAGGCATGGTAATGAACCTGAAAGTAAAAGAGGCGGAATGCATCTTATTGATCGTGTTCTTGAGTTCAATCCGGTCGGCGGAAGATTTGGAATGGGATTTATGAGTGCAGAGGCAGATATTCACCCTGATGACTGGTTTTTAACCTGTCATTTTGTCGATGATATGGTTATGCCAGGAACACTTATGTATGAGTGCTGTGCCCATGCATTACGAATTTTCACCCAGAGAATGGGATGGATATCAACAGAAGACGAGCCATTTTACGATGTAATCCCTGGCATTGAAAGCGATCTTAAATGCAGAGGCCCTGTTACGGTACAGACTAAAAAAGCACGATACGAGATCGAGATCAAAGAGATGGGATATTGTCCAGAACCATATGTGATTGCAGATGCTCACATGTTTTCCGATGACCACAGAATTGTGCTTTATAAAAATATGGGAATGAGAATTGTGGGATTGTCCCGAAATGAAATTGAGTTATTCTGGAAAAATCGTGCATTTTCATGATAAAAAACTCAAAAACTTTGGGTAAAGCAATAGAGACAGAGAGTAATTATAAGGAAAGAATTGTATGAAATATTCAAAAGTTTTTATAGATTCAATAGGTTATGAACTTGCCCCTCACATTATTACAACTGAAGAGATTGAAGCGAAACTCAAGCCCTTCTACGATGCTGTAGGATTCAAAAACGGGCAGCTTCATACTCTTACCGGCATAAAAGAGAGACGATACTGGGATATTGACCATACTCTTGCCCAGGGTGCGGCAAAAGCGGGGCAAAAAGCGATCGAATTAGCAGGAGTGAGTCCAGATCAGATTGATTGCGTGGTCTTTTGTGGTGTTGGAAGAGATGGTTTTGAACCGGCTACTGCCTGTGCTGTTGCAGATGCTCTGAAGGTAAGCCGTGATGCCCATGTGTATGATGTCTCAAATGCCTGTCTTGGCGTCATTACAGGTATGGTTCATGTCGCCAATGCCATAGAGCTTGGCCAGATTAGAGCAGGTCTTGTTGTATCATGCGAGACTGCCCGCCAGATTGTGGATTCCACAATAGATGAGATCAATCAGGCAAAAAGCGTGGAATTTTATAAAAAGACCATTGCCACCATGACCGGAGGGTCAGGTGCTGTAGGGGTTCTTATGACTGACGGAACTCTTGGGAATCAGATAGTACAGGGCAAATATCATGCTGGACAGAACAGCAAAATTGGAGATCCAGATCAAGGGATGCACAAGAAAAAAGAGGTACAGAGGCATACCTTGCTTGGCGGAGTTGTAAAACAGGCAAGCAAGTTTAACAATCTTTGCCGCTGGACATTCAGCGAACCTGGTATGCCCACAACATCAAAAATACAGATGAGGACAAATGCTCAGGGAGTGCTTGAAAACGGGCTTGTACTGGCAAAGACAACTTACACCGAATTTATAGAAAAATATTATTTCCCTGCTGGAGAACCGGATAAATTTATCTGCCATCAGGTTGGATCAACCCATCAGAAGATGGTGCAGCAGATGCTAAATATCAATCCGGCAAAGGATTTTTCCACCTACCAGTATCTTGGCAACATGGGCACTGTCTCTCTTCCTCTTACTGCCGCTATTGCCGATGAAAGCGGATTTCTCATGCCAGAAGACAACGTTGGGTTTATGGGGATAGGCTCAGGGCTGAACTGCCTTATATTGGGCATCAAATGGTAATGCATGGATAAAAACGGATAAAATAAGCTCCCTTATGGTTCTGCTTTTAGGCCGTAAAGCCCAAGTGCTTTAGCCTTGGGAGCAGTCACTCTTTAAATTGGGTACGACAAAAAAACATCGGGAAAGCGTGGAGGCAAAAGTATGCTCTACGAAATAGTATAGATTATGAACAGATTAATTTACATAGTGGCAATGATATCAGGTGGGCTTGTCATTCCTGTTCAGGTAGCGGTTAATACACTTCTTAGAAAGTACATCGGTTCACCGATGCAGGTCACTTTCATCTCATTTCTTGCAGGGACAATAGCTTCATTCTTCATTTGTCTGGTGTTTCGATATCCTTTGCCGACTGTCGCCGGACTCAATGGCACAACATGGTGGATGTGGTGTGGCGGTCTGCTCGGTACTTTTTATGTCTGGTCCACCATCTTTGCCACACCTCATATTGGAGCGGCCCTTACCATGGCCCTTACTGTCGCGGGTCAGATGGCTGCCGCACTCCTTCTGGATCATTACGGAGCATTGGGGTTGCAGAGATACCCACTGTCCTTTATACGGGTGGCTGGTATTTTGCTTGTTGTTGCCGGTGTATCTCTGATTGCATACACAAAAAAATGATGAAAAGAGAGGGAAATGAAAATAACCGCCCTGATTGAAAACATAAAATCAGATAGCCGCAGTGACCTTGAAACTGAACACGGTCTTTCACTGCATATTGAGCATAACAACCTGAATATTCTTTTTGACACCGGTGGATCAGAGGCTTTCGGCAGAAATGCCGCAAAGCTCGGTATTGATCTCACACAGGTGGATATGGCCATTCTCTCCCATCACCACTACGATCATGGCGGTGGGCTGCCCTGGTTTATTTCAGAAAATTTACAATCAAGAGTCTATCTTGGTAGACGACCACCCGGTGCTCTCTGGTTTAAAGCATTTGGAGGGCTGCTCAAAAAAAATATTGGATTAGACAGTCAGCTCTTTATAGCGAACCTGAAGCGATTTGTATTTCTAAATACAATGACAGAAATAGCTCCTGATATTTTTGTGCTGACCGATATCTGCAAGAAGTATCCACTGCCCAAAGGGAACAGAAAACTTCTGATTGAGAAAAACGGAGATCTGGAACCTGACAACTTTGAGCATGAAATTGTTATTGTATTAAAAGACAAAGGAGAGCTTGTGGTAATTACAGGCTGTTCACACAGCGGTATCCTCAACATGGTTGAAACAGTTGTTCGCAATTTTCCAGACATACCGATCAAGGCTTTAGTGGGCGGTTTTCATCTTGCCGGTATTCCAATAAAGTCTTTAATGCCGGAAAGCAGGCAGGAGATCCAGGAGATTGCGGCTCAGATCTTAAAATATTCGGTAAATAGAGTTTATACCGGACACTGTACAGGCATGAAGGGGTACAACATTTTAAAGAACATTATGGGAGATACTCTGGAATATATCAATACAGGAGCATCAATAGTTCTTTAATAACGGCCATGCCCTGATGAGCACAACGAAAAATGAAAGTCTTATAATTACAGCTATCTGAAGAGACTTTTAGATAAAACCGGCACGGCCGGAGCACAGTATTGGCTTTTTGGCCACAACTAAAAATGAAAGTCATATAATCACAGCCATTTAGTGAAACTTTCACATAAAATATTGACCACAGAATCCAGGGTATTTTTAAATGATAAAAAGAATAATCAACAACAAAGAGACCTCCACAGAAGGGTTTGAACACCTCTACCCTTTTAAGTCCAATTTTATTAAAATTGACGGGCACAAGCTGCACTATCTTGACGAAGGAGGCGGGAAACCGGTGCTCATGCTGCATGGAAATCC
>JADGBC010000141.1 GCA_015231705.1 Desulfamplus sp.
CAATGGTGGAGAGCTTGAGATAAACTGGAAATTCCCGGCTGGTGTAATTTTGGATACTCACGCCAACCTTGTTTCAGCAGCCGATCTTGAACACTATATCCACACTCAAATGTACCCGGGATTCTCAAAGATTGCACTTGAAGAGGGTTTTCAGAGGGCAGCAGATACTCTGGATGCCATTATTGTTGCTGAAAGGCAGCATGAAAAACTCTATCGGGAACTTGCACAAAATATTGCAAAAAACAGAGCCTTTTCCCGAGAAGAACTCAAAACCTGGCGTTGTTTGAGCTGCGGATATATTCACAAAGGCAAAGATGCCCCTGAGAAATGCCCCGCATGCGTAAAACCTGTGGGCTATTTTGAGCTTCTTGGCGAAAACTGGTAATCTGGACTGAACAGCAATCTCTGGATAGACATAGGCAAAGGATGTCCGGAAATTGCTGTTTATTGACAATGCTTTTAATAAGACTCATACAAAGTCAACGCCCCATACCCTTAAGGGATAGGGGTTTACTTGGAGAATTTTATGAAAAAAATAAACCTTTCAATTATTATTTCAGTACTTATTATGATACTTGCGGCAGCACTTGTGATTGCAGCAGAAAATGAAAACAGAGGCGGAGAGATACTCAAGGTTGATGGTGGTTCCAAAGGAGAAGTTACTTTTCCCCATAAAGAGCATCAGGACAATCTCAAGGACTGCAAATTGTGTCATGACACTTTTCCCCAGAAACTCGGAGTGATAAAAGAGATGAAGGACAAAAAAGAGCTTAAAAGAAAACAGGTCATGAACGATGTCTGTCTTAAATGCCATAAGGATTACAAGAAAGCGAACAAGGCTTATGGCCCCATTAACTGCAATGGTTGCCATGGCTGATCAAACGACAAAAGTTCTTAAAAAATCGGTTCTTTAACAACATCAAAGGGGTTCACTATAGAAGATTTACTATACTGAGTCCCTTTTTTTGAATGTCAGGGTAGATATCTATAGCCACTCAACCGCCAACATGGAAATCTAAAATATTATGAAAAGATCACGATCTTTCTTTTTTACATTAACCCTGCTGACTATATTAAGATTAATACCCATTAATCCGATCAATATTCCTTGCCTGTACCTTGGACATGCGTCCGCTCAGGAACTTTCGGGTCTGACACTTGGCGGTTACGCTACTATGAGTGCCACACTACATGACCGAAGCGATATAACCCCTGTCAGGGATATATCTCAAAATTTTGATGACCCATTTAACACCCATTTTACAGCTTTCATGGATTCCCGTCTGGGTTTGCAGGCCCATTACAGGTTCAATACCGACCTGGATATTGTATTTCAGGGTGTCTTGCGGGATCAGGCTTACATAACCCCAAAAAACTCCATGGAACTTGGCTATGCTGCATTCAGGCCAACTCCATGGATGGAGTTCAGGGCAGGCAGAATCGGATATGATGCTTTTTTGATGTCAGATACCCGAAACCTTGGTTATGCATATACATGGGTGCGTCCTCCGGTTGAATTTTATGGATGGATTCCCATTTTCAACATGGATGGTGCAGATGCTACGTTTAGGTTTGACTGGGCAAACAGCAATTGGAGACTTCGTTTTCAAGCCGGAGAAAACAGCTTTCCGTTTATAATAGCAGATACAGAATATGATTCTGAAACAAGGGGGCTTCACACGGTTACTCTTGGTCGCCAGTCAGGCCCCCTGCTGATTAAGGCAGGGTATTCCCGATTTTCATTGAGAAATGAGCTCTCTGTCTTTGGTCCTCTCCAGGAGGGGCTGGATGCCATCGCACAAGGAACTGCCGATCCATTTCCTGACATCAGTGATGAAGCCCGTTCGCTTTCTCAAGATCTGAGATTAAAAAATGTAGAGATGACCTACGTTACTCTTGGTGCTTCATATGATAATGGAGAATGGATTGCCCAGACCGAGCTTGCCCGAACCACAACCAGTGCAGAGGTGCTTTCTCATGGCACCATGGGTTACGCGGCACTTGGATACTACATAGGAGATTTTATCCCATATATCATGTTCAGTGCAATAAGGTCAGAAAACAATCTTCGCCAGCCTGCTTCGGACTGGTCTATCATCGGTGAGAGCGAGCTTCAGGATATAGCCAACCTTATTATCAATACCACCAGAATGAACCAGGAGACAATATCGTTGGGTATCAGATGGAATTTTCATATTCAGGCAGCACTTAAATTCCAAATGGACAACATCCATATGCATCCCTTCGGTCACGGATTGTTCTTTTCAAAGACCAGTACAATTTACGATGAAAGTCATCTCAGCCTTGGAACCATAAGTTTGGAGATTGTATTTTGAAAATTATCATAAATAGGATCATTTTCTCTTTTTGTCTCTTCATATGGCTGCTCTCCCCTTCAGAGACTGCGGCTGAAAACAAAGATGTATCCAACGAGATTGCCGTGGTGGTCAATCCTCAAAACAAGGTAGAGAATCTAACCTCACGGCAGATTTCCGATATTTTCCTGGCCAGAAGCAGAACTTTTCCTTCAGGAGAGGCTGTTATGGTGTTGGAACAGAAGTGGAATGGAGCACTTCGAGAAAAATTTTTCCATCTTCTCAACGGAATGAGCTTAAAACGGATCAATGCCTACTGGGCCCGCCTTCAATTCAGCGGAGAGATACAACCGCCGCCTTTGATGCCAAACGACATAAAAATGCGTGATGCAGTAAGGAAGAATCGTAATGCCATAGGCTATATGGCTACTGAATATGTGGATGAATCTATTCGTGTAATACTTATATTAAGAGAGTAAAAAGCCTGAGATCATTAACTGCAAGGCTGATTAAACAACAAAAGTTCTTAAAAAATCGGTTCTTTAACAACATCAAAGGGGTTCGCTTATGCTGAGTCCCTTTTTTTGTGTCAGGATTTTCATCTATAGACTTACAGAAAAATATTTCTGATATCCTAAATTTTTAAGGGCAACCACAAAGGGTTGCCCCTACAGTGCTTTTGCAAATTTAATTATCTGGAAAACTATATACATCGACTACTCAAACATCGACAACTCAAGGAGAAAAAAACATGGAAACTGTAATAACAGTAGAAGTTCTGAAATCTATTATGGACAAATCTATTATAGATACAATAAATCTTGAAGAGCTTGATAAAACAGGGAGTAAAGAGACAGGCACTGATAAAAGCAGTGATATTCTTCTTTTTGATGTCAGACGCAAATCAGACTATCTTGCAGAACCTGTTTTGATTTCAGGAGCACAATGGCATGATCCTGAAGAGATTGAAAACTGGAGCAAAACCATTCCTGAAAATAAAGAGGTTGTTATCTACTGCGTAAAAGGGGGATCTGTAAGCAAATCCGTATCTGATTATCTCAATAAAAGGCAGATAAAAACCTCTTATCTGGAAGGAGGGCTAAAGGCATGGAAAGATTCTGGCGGAACTACAAGAGATGCTAACTGACATATACAACAGGCTTTACGTTCATATCCCGTAAGCACTCATGGCCGTTTTTCGGCCAACCTTGAGCATGAAAGCCTGATGTGTTTCATGGTAAAGTTCAAACAGCAGGCAAACAGGAGGCAGTAATATGGTTGTTCACCCCTCATTTTATGAAGCGTTCAAATTCTGGTTAAAGCTCGGATTTATAAGTTTTGGAGGACCTGCCGGACAGATAGCAATTATGCATGAAGAGCTGGTGGAAAGAAAAAGATGGATCAGCAATGATCGATTTTTGAATGCTTTAAACTACTGTATGCTTCTGCCGGGACCTGAAGCACAGCAGCTCACCATTTACATTGGCTGGCTGCTTCATAAAATACCAGGCGGCATTATGGCTGGATCTCTGTTTGTTATACCATCAATGTTTATTCTGTTTGCACTTAGCTATATTTATGCACAGTTTGGCAATCTGTTTCTGGTTGAATCCTTTTTTAACGGTTTAAAAGCCTCTGTTATGGCTATTGTTTTTGCGGCGGTCATAAAAATTGGCAAAAAATCTCTGAAGAATTCTCTGCTGGCAACTATTGCGGTATTATCTTTTATTGCCATCTTTTTTCTGAAAATCCCTTTCCCTTTAATTATCATTGCAGCCGCACTCATCGGCATAACAGGCAATTTCATCTTTCCGGACAAATTCCAGTCTTCAAAATCACAAAACATAAAAGGTCTTGAAGATGAAGGCTCTGTTTTGATCTGTGAGAATGCTGATAACGCTAACGAGTGCCATATCTATCCATCTTTTGGTAAAAGCATCAAAATTTTTCTTTCATTTATAGTTTTATGGGCAGCTCCTGTGGCAATTCTCTATATTCTATCAGATCAGAGTGCCCAGAAAGTTTTTTACACAGAGGCTCTGTTTTTCACCAAAGCCGCATTCATGACATTCGGAGGAGCCTATTCAGTGCTTGCGTATATTGCTCAGGCCGGAGTCCAGCAATATTCATGGTTGAGTGCCCCCCAGATGATGGATGGGCTTGGTCTTGCTGAAACAACGCCAGGGCCTCTTATCATGGTGGTACAGTTTGTAGGGTTTATGGCAGGCTGGAACTATCATGGAGATTTAAGCCCGTTTTCAGGAGCTGTGGCAGGCTCTCTTGTAGCCACCTATTTCACGTTTCTTCCATGCTTCATGTTTATTTTGCTTGGAGCACCATATATTGAAAAATTCCGCGATAACCAAAAGATCTCTTCTGCCTTATCAGCCATTACTGCTGCTGTTGTTGGTGTGATTCTAAATCTTGCGGTCTGGTTCGGGATGTATGTGATATTTGCCCAGACAGGCAAAATTAACTGGTTTGCACTTATTCTTGGTCTATCTTCTTTTATAGCCATGCACTGGCTGAAAATTGGAATGATTCCAGTGATTGCATTTTCTGGAGCGGCAGGAGTTTTGTGGACTCTTTTTTAAACTATAATTTTCCAGCACCTGTGTATCTTCTTTTTGGGAGTTATGTAATCTTCTGGAATTGTAATGGGTGTTATCTCCTTTATCTCCTTTACAAAACATCTTTGCGTATCAGAGCCCCCATCTTCGGATGCTCCTGTTTCTAACCCTGATCTCTCCGATCTTTTCGATTCATACGCAGACGACTCTCCCACTACAAATTGATCCATACAAAATTCAAAATCCTGATGGTTGGTTGAAAAAAATATCGTTGAACCAGAATCTTTGTGCATCAACTCCACAACTGATTTCAAAAGTGCTGGATGATCCTTAGTAATATCAAAATGGTGCCTTGAATCTCTGCTACTTGAAAATGAGGGTGGATCAACAACTGCTATATCAAACATCTGCCCTTTTTTTCTGGCTTTTTCAAGAAAATCAAACGTATGGGCTTTGATCAGGGTATTTTCTTTTAAAGAGATACCGTTTAACTCCATGTTCTCTTTTGTCCATTGAATAGCTGTGTCAGAGCGATCTACAGAAACAGTTGTTTTAGCCCCACCTTTTGCCGCATAGCATGAAAAAGAGCCAGTATAACAGTACAGATTCAGAAAATCCTTTCCCTGAGATATCTCTCTTACCATCTGGCGTGTATTTCTGTGATCTGAAAAAAGCCCAGTGTCCACATAATCATGAAGATTTATGTAGAATTTAAGGTCTCTTTCTGACATGACAATCTTTTTATCTGTATGTGCCACACGCTCATACCGGTTGCCATCCTGATATCCAGAATATCGCTGCTTAAGATGTACTTTTGCCATATCAACCCCGAGAGTCTGAGCAACTGCTCTGGCCATAATTTCAAGCCAGGCCGGATCTGAACTTTTTCTTACATATTCCGCAACTACAAGGTGTCCTGCATACCAGTCCACAACAGCACGAATCTCTGGAATATCCCAGTCATACAGTCTGAATATTTCAATATTTTGCTTTGAGTACCGTTTATTAAGATGTTTATATTTTTTTTTCACCTTGTTTGAGAGCATCTGTGCCTGATCAAGATATTTTTCGTTATGTTTGTTTTGAACCATTTGTCGTTTCCTTATTGATTTACCATGAAAATGCATCCTGATTTTAATGATTCGGGGCGGCCACGGAATGGCCATGAATGTTTATTGTAAAAAACAATTGCCTGATTCTCCCTGTTCTACTAATATCAGACTCCATAATCGATGTCAAAAAAGGGAGGAGGCATCTAAAATTGACAAACACTATTATGAAAACCCAAAAAGAAGAGACTAAAAATGGTCAGCTTTTGTACTTTCCACTGAGCAAATTAAGTCTCCACGAAAGTATTTTTGAAAATTATGAACAGGGAATCCTAACTGAGAAATATAACCCTATTTTTACCCCTGTCATAGGAAAGCAACTTGCCCTTAATACATACTATGACAATGAGCTTATAGCTTCTGCCAACACACATGTAACCGTTCAGCTTCTCAAGATATTTGACAAACTAAAAATCAACTTCAAGGTAAACAACTCAAGCGTTACTGACGAAGCAAAAAACTATGCTCTGAATGTTGCTATGAATCAGATCATAATGAGTAAAAAAGCATTTTTAGACAGTATAAAAAAAGAGGATATTCCCATAATACAGGGCAGTGTGAAAAGTTTCATCACCAATGCCCTCACAGAAAAGAAGCTCAGTGCATTCCAAAACCATTACCAGCAGGTAAAAGGGTATATTGAATTTGCCAACAGTGTTATCACATCAGATGAAAAATATATTGGGACTGCAGCAGCACTTAAAAGACTGATTGAAAATGAACAGCAGGTTTTCAGTCTCAAAAAAGACGAGGTTGGAGAAACAATTGAGCACTGCCTTAAAGCAGCATGGATTTCACTTCTCCTGGCTGTAGAATTAGACGATTTTGATGAAATAGATTATAAAAAATTGAGTATTATATGCTTGGCTCATGATTGCGGCAAGGCATTGATTCCAGAAGAGATCATATACAAAAACGGCAGGCTGACCGAACTTGAAGATGATATCATGAAAAGCCATGTCTTGCTCTCCTATATTCTGACCTCAAACAATCAGCAGAATCTTGATTTTGAGCATTTTGTCATTGCAATGCATCACATCAAGGAGAACAAAAATATCCCGCAGAGCTACAGCATCACCAATGACACATACACCTCTTTTTACGATTATCTTACTCCAGAAGCACAAAAAAAGCTCAGTGAAATATATGATGATGCTCAAAAATATTATCGTTTAATGAATATTGCCGATGCTTTTGAGGCAATTACAGCAAAGAGAGTCTATAAAAAACCATCTTCCATAGGTAAAACTATTGAGATCATGAGAAATGAGAACAGAGCAGGAGAATTTTTTTATCCCCCCTATATGGATAAATTAATTGAGTTTGTGTTAAAATATTTTTTGCCCAAAAATATGATTTTCAAAATTTCTGACGAATTATTAGATACCTATTTCCAGAAGGACAAATTATTGTTAAGCGAAAAAAAAGCATATCAGGCAGCCCATTGCGGAGTCATTGTAAAGACATCCTCTCAACTTGATGAGCCTTTGGAGTGTGTTATATTTAACCCTAAGACAAAAAAAACAGAACGCAAAATACCTGTGCTTCCAAGTTTTGTGCTAAATTACGAATATATACATTAAGATTCGGCATCCTTCATTTGCCAGTTGACACTTTTCTTTAGTTTTATCCCCATTTTCAGGAGCTTACTTCAAAAAAAAGTGTCAACTACTTTTGATAAGATATTAAGGCTCTTTAAGATTCAAGGATATTTTTAAGTGAATTCAAAATCAAGACAAACCCATCCCCTTCAAGCTCAGGCATCACAATTTCTTGAAACTTGTGCCGCTGTTATTGAAATGCCGTTACCATGGAGTGACATGAATGCTGCACAGCATATAAGCAATACAGCATATTTTAGATATTTTGAAACTGCCAGAGTCCATTTTTTTGAACAGGTAGATTTTGTCCAGCATGACGAACAAAGAGATATAGGGATTGTCCTTGCATCAATCTGCTGTAAATTTAAAATTCCTCTTGTTTATCCTGACACCCTCTCCATTGGCACAAAAGTAGTCTCCATGCAGGCAGACAGATTTACCATGCAGCATATTGTTGTCAGCCATAAACATCAAAAAGTTGCGGCACAAGGTGAAGCTGTCATAGTGACTTATGATTACAAGAAGCTGTGCAAAGCATCTGTTCCACAATTTTTGATCAACAGGATCGAGACTCTGCAAAACAGCCGCACATTATCTTTTAGTACGGATTCCCGTTCTAATGCCGACACGGGTATCCAAAATATTGTGAAAACTGATACTAAAGGGCTGTTGTGAAAAAAAAAGATAGAGTTATTTTCAGGTGTCAGTCATGCGACCACCAGACACACCAGTGGATGGGCAAATGCCCTGGATGCGGAGACTGGGACACATTAATTGCAGAAAAGCCTGTGGAAAGTTCAGCACCAGGAGCAAGATTCTCAAGATCAAGAACAACGCCGGTTGCAATGAGCGAGATTGAATTTGATCAGGATCCAAGGCTTCTTACAGGCATACGCGAGTTTGACAGGGTTCTTGGTGGGGGAATTGTTGCAGGCACTCTTGTTCTGATTGGCGGAGATCCAGGTATCGGCAAATCAACGCTTATGCTCCAGGTGCTCTCAAGAGTTGCTGATTCAGGCAAAAAAGCCCTGTACGTCTCAGGGGAAGAGTCAATCCGACAGCTTAAAATGAGGGGAAAACGCCTCTCATCAAGTGCAGCTTCTCTTCTGGTTGCAGCAGAAACTGATCTTGATGCTATATTGAACATGGCACAGGAAGAAAAACCGCATGTCATGGTGGTGGATTCTATCCAGACTGTTTATAATCCTGAAATAGCTTCCACTCCAGGAAGCGTAACCCAGATACGAGAGGCATCCATCCGCCTGATGAATATGGCAAAACAGTCCGGCATCCCCATGTTTCTGGTTGGTCATGTCACAAAGGTAGGGGCAATAGCAGGCCCCAGGATAATGGAGCATATGGTGGATACAGTGCTCTATTTTGAGGGTGACAGAAGCCATGTATTCAGAATTCTAAGAGCAGTTAAAAACAGGTTT